>JAAYPL010000179.1 GCA_012519875.1 Clostridiaceae bacterium
CCAACGGCAGTAATGCGGCATATCTGGAACTGGGAGATCTGGCATCCGGAGAGTCCATCGTCCTGACGTACGAATACACCACACCGGCAAGCGATGCAGGGGAAATCCGGATCAACAGAGCACATGTCATTGCGACCGCAACAGCAACATTGGAAAGTGAAACGCCTGTGACGGTAGAAGATGAAGATACGGCGTCGATCGCGGTGGAATCCATCCCGAAGACAGGTGAACAGGACAACGGATTGCCGATGGTTGGTCTGGCGCTGCTGGTAGCGGCAGGTGTCCTGACGATCCTGCGTCGGCGCAACCGTAAATCTCAAGAGCAGTAAACAGTCGAATTAATCAAATTATTTAAAAGAGGGCTTCGGCCCTCTTTTTTATTGTACGAAACTGCGATCTTTAAGATTCGTTTTGTTCACATTTTGTTCGCTACTTATTTTGCTGCTGGTAATATTGGTTTGATCTATGATACTATGACGGAAAAAGCAAGCACTATCGGGAGGTTGAGATCTTGGAACATAGCCTCGTGCTGTCAATAATGTTTTATATTTGCGGCCTCTTTTACATGTCTTTTGGCTCAAGCGTCATGGCCACTAACGCAAAAAGTAATGCCAACAGGCTGTTTCTGCTTCTAACAAGTTCGTTGGCAACCTGGTCATTTTCACATTCCATTTCGAACTCAGCGTCTACAGCCGAAGCCAGTGCTTTTTGGAGGACTTTCTCCGTCTTCGGTTGGGGAATTTTCAGCAGCCTTTTGCTTCATTTCATCCTGGTTCTCACGGGGGAAAACAGACGATTTAAAACAGGAACACTTGCTCTGATCCTTTATTTTCCCGCTTTGATCAATATCATTCTATTTGGACCTATTGGATTCTTTTTCGAGAAACAATATAAAATGGTGCAGACCGACTTCGGTTGGATGAACGTGGCTCCGACGTATGCCGGAACAATTTGGCTTAACTTATACTACGTTATATTTTCCCTTGCAAGTGTCGTATTGCTTATCCGCTGGTGGAGAAAAATTGAACCTCATACTCCTATGAAGCGGCAGGCAAGAAATTTTGTAATATCGATCATGTTTCTTTTTTTTATAGAAACTGTAATAGAATTTTTGCCTGACATTTTTGAAAAAAGGTTTTTCCCTAAACTGGCGGTTTTATTTCTGTTAATTCCGACAATCATGTTGTTTGTGACATTGAAAAAATTCGGGCTGCTTGTTGAAAAGGGGAGAACATACTCGTTTCCGGAAATCAAAAAAGATCTGGTCGGAGACCGATTGCGTTTGTTTCAGACCGTAACAACCATATTCATACTGGGCGGTGCGCTATCCTTTTTAATCGGATATTTTGGTAGGAAAGAAAGGTTGGAAAATGAGCTTTTGTTTGCTGCGGTCTTAATCTTAGTTGGAATATTTATAAGATTTGTACCGATCATAACGAGAAATCATACTGTTCAAAATGCAATCATTCTGGCAATATGCACGTTAAGTCTGTTATATCTTATGGCGACGAATGTTAATACAGGAGCGGTAACGGTATGGTCAATATATATATTGTTTCTTTTGTTTACCGTTATTCTCGGTAATAAAATCCATTCCTATGCCTTTGCCATATTGAGCATTGTGATTCAAATTATTTTCTGGATCGTTCGTCCGAAAATTTCTGTTACCATTGACGAAAATACGTATGTAGCAAGAATTTTTCTTATTGCGCTTTCTTTTGTTGTTGTGCGATATCTGACGGTCGAATATGCTTCGAAGATAGGAGCATATAGAAGGTTTGCGAGAGAACAGGAAGTGCTTGAAATCATTTCTTCCAATTTTATTTCGGTCAGCAGAGAAAACGCTAAGGCCAAAATCGATGAAATGTTGGAAATGTCTGTCGAAATGCTGGAATTTGATCGCGCATATTTAATCGAATTCAGTGCGGATTACGAAGATGCAAAAGTTCTTAATATGTATATGAAAGATGGTGCGGCTGAATCATTTCCCTATCGCCCGGGAAAGCAGGTCAAGACCGCAACTTTGCCTACGGTCAAGCTTTTGCTGGATCAGAAGCAACCCATTATGTGCGAGGACATCGAAAGCCTTCCCATTGATGACAAGGAGAGAGATTTTTTCACGTCAAGGGGGGTAGCCTCTTTTTTGCATTACCGATAATAGTCGACGGGGAGTTAGCAGGAATGCTGGTCACTGAATACTATGACCGGATTGCGGCAAGCGACAAAGAAAACCTGTTGTATTTTTTAAAATTCATAGCGAATATATTGGGCGACACGAAAAAGAAGGTCGCATACGAAGAAAAGTTATATGATTTTGCTTATTTTGATGAAACCACAAAATTGGCGAACAGAAACATGCTGAAAAACGACCTGGAGCAAATTCTATATAACCGAAAAGAATCAGAAAAAATAGCGGTTTTTGATATTGAGCTGGACAATCTGATGATGATTAATGATACCTTCGGTCATGGCATAGGAGAGCAGATCGTCATCAAATCGGCGGCAATTCTCGAAAATCTGGTGAAGAATCATTGTATTATTGCAAGAGCCGCTGAAGGAAAGTTTATCGTTGTTCTGCCTGCTGTGGAAAACACCGAGCAGATCGAGGAGTGTGCAAAGAGCATACGGGAATCTTTTTTATATCCTCTATCACCCGAGGAGGGAATAGAAGCATTATTTGTTCTGATCAGCATCGGCATATCCGTGTATCCGGATGATGGAAGAGATGCGGAGACCCTTTTAAAAAATGCCGACCTGGCAGGAAACGAAGCGAAAACAGCTGATAATAAGATTGTTTTCTTTTCGGAACAACTAATAAGCCGTATTGCGGAAAATACTTTGCTCACGAACAAGCTTTTCCGGTCGTTGCAAAATGACGAGTATTCCTTGGTGTTTCAGCCTCAGATCAGCTGTCAAACGGGAAAGACAGCCGGGGTTGAAGCCTTGCTCAGATGGACGACCGCCGACAACCAAAGGATATCGCCGGATATATTTATACCTATCCTTGAGCAAACGGGACTCATTCATGATGTGGGGCACTGGGTTCTGGAACAAACGCTCCAGGTGCATAACAGGCTTGTCAAGAAGGGATTTCCGCCTCTTCGTTTTTCCGTAAACCTGTCGGTTGTACAATTCCGGAAGAAAGATTTTGTACTTGACGTTTCAAAACTGATCGAGGAATGTCAGGTGGATCCGAAATATATTGAGCTGGAAATTACAGAAAGCATGTTGTCTGAAAACTTCCCGGATACAATCGAAAAGCTGGTCAAATTAAAAGAGTTGGGAATCAATATTGTTATCGATGATTTCGGAAGGGGATATTCATCATTACACCGGCTGGAGTCGATACCTTTCAACAGAATAAAAATAGATAAAAGCATTACGGACGGAATCACTTTAAAAAGGAAAAAGGCTGTTATAGCCGAAGCGATCGTTTCATTAGCCAAAACACTGATGGTGGATATTACGGTCGAAGGTGTGGAAACAAAGGAGCAGGTGGACTTTCTGAAAGGTATAGCCTGCGATGAAATACAAGGGTACTATTTTTCAAAACCTCTGTCGGAAGAAGCGCTGGCAGAATTCCTGAAAAAGGAAATGTTGCAGGCGCCTTGACCTATCTATTGCGGAGTTTAAAATCGGCAATGAGCGTTGACCGGCTGGAGAGGCCGGTTTTCTTGAATATGTTTCCCGCATGAAATTTAACCGTGCTCTCGGTGATGAATAATGCGGCGGCTATTTCAATGTTTGACATCCCCTGCACGATGAGATTGAAGATCTCCTGCTCCCGGGGTGACAATTTAAAGCGGCCGGCATATTCCAGCAGGCGTTGCTTTTCAATTTCTTCCGCGGTGATGACGGGGGAATAAATCTTTTGATAGAGGGAAAAGAACAAGGCGATTACGAGCGCAAAAACCACGCAAGAAGCCACAATATGCGACACTCCGGTCAGAAAACTAACGCCGAGTGTACCGATGGCTTCTCCAAGCCGACCTGCCAAAAGGCCGGCTGCCGCAAGCCCGGGGAGTCCTCTCTTGGCTGCAATATCGGAAAACACGAGAATACGATACGTCGATCCGAAACCCAAAAACAGATACGCGAGCATCCACATGGCGGTCTCTCCAACCACGCTGTTGCCGAGAGCCAGCGCTGCGAAAGGAAAAGCCAGGGCTGCCAAACAGCAGATCGCGCCCCAACGGCGGTTTTTGTCGCTGACAAGCCCCGCGATAATAAGGCCGAGCGCATAAAACGCACGCGCAAATTCTATGTATACACTACCGGCAGCGCTCTTGAGTGGAAAAGAAAACCCCAGGGTATTTTCCAAAGACAGCAGAAAGAGAACCGCCGCGGCCAGCCGGATGATCTTCCTGCCGAACCCAAGGCCAGGTGGCTCCGGGCTCTTTCCCTGCTTGGGCAGAGGTGAAAGATATCGCAGAAGAACAAGAGATCCGGCGGCGAGCAACGCCACAGCATAAAAGCTGTCACTGTTCCAAAAGAATTTTCCGCCCATCGGCAAAGACAGAAGCCATGTCCCGATACTGCCGAAAGCGTAGGCGACGCCAAACACGGTACCGCGATGCTGTTGCGGGATGTCGGTTGCCAGCCTGGTCAAGTAGCAGCCGGATAGCACACCGATCATTATATTCATGATTACTCCGGCAGCGATGATGATTGATAAAGAGGGCAAAAACAAGGCCGCCGCTACGCAAGCAACCGCAATCATAGTAGAGCAGAAGGGGATTACACGACCGCCGGCGATCATGGGCTGCTTGGCAAAAAGAAGACCGACCGCACCGATGCCGACAGCCTGACAGACATAATAAATTCCACAGACCAGGAGATTGACCGTCCCCCCATCCAAAAACTGAAGCAAACGGTAGGCTTGCACAATATATGCGGTACCCGTCCAAAAAAAACCGAAACCGATCAGGCCGGCGAAATAGATATATTTGTTTTTTTGTCCGGGTCCATCAGCCTTGGTCATACTTCGCTTTCTTCTTCCGGCAAATATTTCTCTAATATTTGTACCATACAGAGGCGTCTATTCCAAGATTAAACTTAAGGAATAGAGCCACCTAGACCAAAACTAGACCCTTATCGGGGGGTGTCTGTACTTTTTCCGGACTGTCCATGGGGTTCTCTTGTCGCGTACATTTAGGTAGGACGGAGGTGAGCAAGATGGAGAATATACGAAGCCGATATTTTCCCTATGACAAAAGCATCGTGATCAATGCACTGTACGATACGATTGAGGCGCTGGGGCTTCATCTCGACAGCTCCAACAGCGTCCGGGGGACGTTGGTCGTATCCGAGGCCCGGCATACGGGAAGCATGCGAATCGCCCTGAACACCGAAGGTAGCGCAGACTATATACGGGTTGATATCTTTCCTGAGGATCCGGATCAGGATCTGACCGAAAAATGGAGCCCGATCATTCTGGATGAACTTTCAGGAACAATACAACGGGCGTTCCAACGAGGAGAAAATGGTTAAAAGAGGTAGACGCATGAACGTAAGGAAGAGTTCTTTTCTCATTCTATTGATACTGCTGCTGTGCACCGGGTCCCTTGCCGGTTGCTTTTTACCACAGATCTTGAACCGCAATTCCCTTCCGGCGGAAGACAAAAAGATCGTTGATCAGATCCTGTCGGCGGTCTCGGAATCGGAGGCGATATTTTCTGATTTGTCAGAGCTCATTCGCCATCAGGTGCAAGAATCGGCAATGTACAAACAGGGCTACGAAAAAGCGACCAAGGAAGGAACGTTGTATGATCTCGATCCATACGAGCAGTTGCTACGAGATAATAACGTCAAGACAGCCGCACTGCTCAATCAATGCAACAGCGCAGCACAGCGCCTGGAGCGTATGAATGTTTCCGGCAACGATAACGTGCGAATGGTTCAAGATGCGGTACGGGAATACTTTTCGATTTTTGCCGATGGTCTGGGGGAGCTTGATTCCTTATTGCAGTTTGCCGTTGACCAGGCGGATGCTAATCAAGCGTTGGTTGATTTTGATGCCGGGAAATATATGGGTGATCCTTTCGCCTTTATGCAGGGGTTGTACGATGCACTTGCCGCTTCGATTTCCGCTTTGGGAGAGATAACCACGTGCCCGGTCTACATGAAGGAGACCTTTGACATATACCGGCAAAAGCTCACCATATACGGTAAGATGCTGGAGTCGATGTATAGTGGGCAGGCGCGCGGCGATGTACTGAGGATATACTCAGCCAATCAGATTTTTACACGACAGCAAATCATCGTGCTTGGCTATGAGATGGCATTGCTTGACCTGTTTAGCCTGCAATATCAAAAAGTCAACGAGCGGCTTAACGACAGTATCTTTACACTGAAAAACGAGTTGCTGTCGACCTGCAGAACACTTCTGTCGGAGCCAAAAGAGGTCGGTAATATTTCTTTTGCCTATTTGAATCAGGGCCCGAAGGTTGAGCTGGAATACGAGGCGCCGGACACGATTTACCCCAATTTGTATCCCTCTTTGGATTCCGTGGTCAATATGACCGGAACCTCCAGATATGTGGACAGCGAGGTGCTGATCGAGGTGGAAATTGTCGGCTTCACCCAACCGTATCAGCGCAAAACCACACTAACCGAACAGGTCACCCGGTTGCTTATCAAACCCGTGATACTCGCGGATATGCCCGATCTTTTCAAATCCAAGGATGCGACGCTCAAAATATCCGTCACAGATCAAGGCACCGGTAAAAAGTTGTTACAGGAAAGCAAGACCATCAAGCTTATGAGTGTGTTTGATTTTATCCTGTGGGATGACCAATTCGGAGCTACTACGGACGATAATATCCTCGCATGGCTGACTCCTGAATCGGAGGGCGTGCTGAAGCTGCGCCGGAAGGCCGTGGATGAAATAGCGGAAATCACCGAGGGACAAATGTTGACCCTTGCGGGATATCAAAATGTGTTGGGTTTGGACCAAGACGATCTGCCGGTGAACACCTATGTGCAATTGTTAGGTTTACAGTCGGCTATCAGTGAGATGGGGGTGCGCTATAACTGGGGTGCGTTCTCTCTTGGAAGCAATCTGAACCAGCGTGTCCTGCTTCCTGATTATGTGCTGGAGAGCGGATCGGGTATTTGTATCGAAACCACCATCCTGCTTGCTTCGGCCATACAATCCACACACATGCACCCGATGATCATTTTTACGCCGGGTCATGCGCAGGTGGCGGTGGAAACGTGGAAGGATTCGGGCCAATACTTTCTTCTGGAGACAACCGTGCTGCCTTTCGACTGGGACTCGAACGATCGGTCGGCCTTTATTCAATATTTATCCGCAGAGGAATGGGCGGCCTATATGCAAAATGCTACAGACGGCGGCTTAGGCTATGTCGTCGACTGCGATTTGGTTAATATTCTCGGCATTCAGGGTATCGGATACTAAGGAGGAGGAACAGTATGAAAACCAAAAAAATCATAGCGTCGATTCTTGCCGTCACCATGATCTTTATGGTGCTGCTTGCAGGATGCAAGGTGAATGAGGCGATATTCAGTGTGTGCGAAGATCCGGTAAAGGCATGGGCGAAAAGCTATGACCGCAGTTCTCCGGACATACTGACCGTATACATCGAGCATGACGGAATAACCGAAGCACCGCAGGTGATTACCAGCGCCAAAACCACCAACGAAGTGTTCGATGCGCTGGCCTCAATGCGGATCAGCGGAACGCCCAAAAAGGGTCCGGTTAATTTTGATGTCGCGCCGGACACGGTGATTTACCATTTCCGTTCGGACGACGGAAGGGCAGTCAGCTTCACGTTCATGGATAAAATGCTGGCCGTAGGCGACCTGAACAACGAAAAAGGCGCCCTTTATCCCTGCTCCGGGACGGAGACGCTGTTCAAAGTGGGGGGGATAGACCTGTCGGCGCTCAACAAATCGGGTCCCGACGATAAATTTATCGGGACAATCCCCGCGACCAGCAACGACGGAGGCGGCGAAGGCGGCGGAGGCGAACAGAACGAAACCAAACCGCAAGTTACGCAACCGGAGCCGGCGGTCATAAATCTTGTCAAATACGATGGCGGTTACTTTTCCGTTATGCTTCCGGAGGGCTGGCAGATTCAAACAATGGGTCAGTACACCACCTTCGGCTTCCGAGCATGGGATCCGAATAGCAAGAACTTTGAGATATTCTACTATGGTAATTTGTCACCGTTGCTGAAAAGCCATGATGCCAAAAGGAATTGGGCGAACTATATAAATCAGGGCGGTTATCCCAACGCCCGACTATACGCTGACGCACCGCCCATTGACATTTACGATGCCGGCAGTGTTTTCCATGAGTTTCAGGCTTTAGGCGCACTGGCTGAAAAATACGTCCCCGGTTTCAGCATCCCGATGCTGCAAAACTTCATGATCATTGATACCCTGCCGCTTCAAACGCCGTATGCGCCGGTATGCACCAGCGAGGCGCTGGTCTTTGCCAGCCTGCAGGGACAAGGCGGCGCAGCCTGTCACGGTAAGTTTACCGCATCCATATGGAGCACGCAGGGCTACTACATTGGCAATGTGGATATGATGCCCACGGCAGCACTGAATGTAACCGGCGTTATCGCACCTCAGACGGACTTCATGGCTGTTGAAGGGATACTCACGCAGGCGGTTTTCAGCCTTACTTTCACCGTGGAATATGCCCGGCAGGCAAGCGCTCATATCCGGGAAACCGGCGAAGCCGCCCTGGCGGACAACGCCGCCAAACAGGCGATATACGACGCGGCCCACGACGCATGGGACGCCTATATTCGGGATTAACCGAGGAATTTTAAAATCTTGCATTAACAAAAGGTGAAAAATACTTGATGCTATGATCCCTATATCAACGGATGCACCTTTTATTTACTTTTACCATCTCTTTGACCAAGCAGGTGATATAATCAAGGGGAGTTAGGTTTATTCACTCTGTAAAGGAGAGTCGTTGAAGATGATTTGTTGGTTTTGCTCTTTACGTGAGGCGCAGGTTAAGCACACCTATGGAATTGATATGTACGGGGAAGTAGACGCCAAAACAACCCCCGCTCAGACCGATGTTGCCTATCGGGTTCGCCATGTGGATGTTCCCCGTTGCGCCGACTGCCATCGACGGCACCGGCTGGCGCGTTTTGTTGCCAATCTGAGCGTTCTTTTTTTCATCGCGGCAATTGCGGCGCTGCTGGCAATTCTTCTGAAATGGACAACACCATTGATTTCCGGCATCTGGCTCGGACTGGCCGTTGGACTGACGCTGGCGGCTTTGATCGCCGCGAAACTGATTTTGAAGGGGATCCATTCGTTGCGGAAAAGTCATAAAAAATATCCCGAGATCCAGGATTTGCTCAAACAGGGCTACCGCTTCGGGCAGCGGCCCAAAGCCGGTATTCCCAAAGCCGATCCGCCCCGCAAGGCGTCCGATGAGGGAACGTCGTCCAACACCTGAGGCTGAGGCCCACGACCGGAAGCGGCGTATTTCGTTTCGTTGCGTGACCCACTGATAACGGCTATACTGAAAGTACGAGTTGCTAAACTCAAAAAGGAAAGAGGGAGGCTTTGCAATGGGATTTTTGCCGATTACTTTGGTGTTGGCCGGCATCATTGAAGGGATCAGCACTTTTCAAATCATTTTATTTGTTGTCGGCATAGTTTTGCTGATTGTCGAGATGTTTATTCCCGGTTTCGGCATTGCCGGCGGCAGCGGTGTGGTCTTGCTAGTGATTGCCATTGTTTTGACCGCCAAGAATGTGACCCAGGCGGTGGTCATGATCCTGATTCTCTTGGCCTTGGTCGCGTTTGTCCTTTTCGTCATCCTCCGATCGGCCAAAAAAGGGAAGTTGTCCAAAACCCTGATCCTGAATTCGGCTGCCCGCTCAGCCGAAGGGTACCGCACAACGGCTGACAGGAGCGATTTGCTGGGCAGCGCGGGTGTCGCGCTTACCGTGTTGCGGCCGGCCGGGGTCGGTGAGTTCGCCGGCCGGCGTCTGGATGTGGTTACCGAAGGTATATTTATTGACAAAGGAACCCCCATCAAGATCATCCGCATTGAGGGGCGGCGGATTGTTGTTGAATCTGTGGAAGAATAACTTAACCACTTTGAGATAACGAAGGGAGAAATACATTATGCCATCAGAAATCATCGTGTACATCCTGCTTTTTGCTGCCGTCATTATTTTTCTGGCCTTGTTTTTCAGCTTTGTTCCGGTTGGTCTGTGGATATCGGCGGCGGCTGCCAATGTTAAAGTCGGAATTTTCAATTTGATCGGTATGCGACTGCGCCGGGTCACACCGACCCGGGTCGTGACACCGCTTATTAAGGCGACCAAAGCCGGCTTGGACATCAATATTAACAAGCTGGAAGCCCATTTTCTGGCCGGCGGTAATGTTGATCGGGTGGTCAATGCGCTGATTGCGGCTCAACGGGCCGAGATTCCTCTGGGTTTCGAACGGGCGGCGGCGATTGACCTGGCGGGACGTGATGTTCTGGAAGCCGTCCAGATGAGCGTTAATCCGAAGGTGATCGAGACGCCGATGATTTCGGCCATTGCCAAAGATGGTATTGAGCTCAAGGCCAAGGCTCGGGTTACGGTTCGCGCCAATATCGAACGTCTGGTTGGCGGGGCCGGCGAACAGACCATCATCGCCCGGGTCGGCGAGGGTATTGTTACCACCATCGGTTCTTCAATCGATCACAAAGATGTTTTGGAAAATCCGGATCTTATTTCCCAAACCGTGCTGGACAAGGGCCTGGATGCCGGAACCGCCTTTGAAATTCTCTCCATTGACATTGCCGACGTTGATGTCGGACGCAACATCGGCGCCCAGCTCCAGACCGATCAGGCCGAAGCCGATAAGCGTATTGCCCAGGCCAAAGCTGAAGAGCGACGGGCCATGGCGGTTGCCAGGGAGCAGGAGATGAAAGCGGCCGTTGTCGAGATGCGGGCCAGAGTTGTTGAGGCTGAGGCCGAAGTCCCCCGGGCGATGGCTCAGGCTTTCCGCGAGGGCAATCTTGGGGTCATGGACTATTACAATATGCAAAATGTCATCGCTGATACGCAAATGCGCGGTTCGATTGCCACCGGCGGCAAACCGGATTCCCAATCTCCTGAAGGGAAATGATCCGGCGATTGTGAAGGAGGGTTGACGGATGGTTGATCTGGCTGAGCAGGTTAAAGAAATGCTGTCGATTCTTGATGTCGTCGACCCGGCGGCAGCCGCGGAAATTCGCGGTCGTACCCCGACACCTCAAAGGGCCGGCCCTGTGGTGGTTGCACCGGTAACCCAAGAGGTCGATTCTACGATGGTTGCGCCGACTATCCAGGAGCTTGCTCCTACGGTGGTTACACGCTCTTCCAAATCTTTGCCCCGGACAGTCTTCCAAGCCTCTCAGATACATCTGACGCGGGATAGCTTGGCTCAGGGTATCATCCTGGCCGAATTGATCGGGAAACCGGTTTCGCAAAGAAAGCGGCGAAGACAATAGAGAAAATTGAACAACAAAAAATGCAAGGGGTACACATCAGTGGTGTGCACCCCTATGCTTTTAGTCAGAACAATTCGTCGGCGCGGGCGATCTGTTCCGGCGTCAGGCGCTGGATGCAATCCCAGTGTTCGGCCAATTTGCCATCCCGCAAGCGATAAACATCAAAGACAATGTTTTCCACCTCTCCGGGTTTTAACACCGCGTGATTATGGGAAATAACCACATCGCCGTCTTCATAAATATGTTTGATATATAAATGCAAATCAGGGAATCTGGCAAAAAATCCCGTGGCGAATTCTTTAAACCCCTCCCGACCTTGGGCAACGGTAGGATTATGCTGCCGATAGTCCTCGTGGATAAACAAATCCACCAATGTGAGGTCCTTTTTATTGAAAACTTCGTTGGTAAACCGGATCACGATATCTTTGTTGCTCACCTGCAATATCCTCCCGAATCAGTTTATTGCTTGTTGTTTTTACTATAACTATGGTTCTTTAATTTGTCTATCGGGCTTGCTATTTTTTCATCTTCCTGACATACTGAACTGATAAATCAGATCAACATGATTGAGTTGGCTGTCGTCGGACAGGCATGAGGTTTTAGATATGAAAATCGTCATTATCGGCGCGGGAAAAGTCGGTGAGGAGCTTTGCTGCCGCCTTGCCCAGGATGATCATGATGTTGTGCTGATCGAGCAAAACAGCCGGCGATTGGAGCAACTGATCAACATGGCGGACATTACCGGGGTCAGGGGCAAC
Organism: Clostridiaceae bacterium; assembly: GCA_012519875.1. Taxonomy (GTDB): domain Bacteria; phylum Bacillota; class Clostridia; order Saccharofermentanales; family UBA5734; genus UBA8949. The sequence goes on from JAAYPL010000179.1 coordinate 12,247, forward strand.
GGGGCGATTTACCGGACCCAAATGGAGGCCGGTGTTGATAAATGCGATATCTTTATCGCGGTTTCACCTTATGATGAAACCAATATTATCGCGGCGATCACTGCCAAGAAACTGGGCGCCAAGCACACCATCGCCCGGACGCGGGATCCGGAATACTCCGAACAAATGGAGTTTGTCCGGGATTCGCTGGGCATCAATTTAATGATCAACCCTGAAATGGAAGCGGCGCGTGACATCGCCCGGATCATCCACTTTCGCTCGGTTCTCGGGATCGAGCAATTTGATAACGGCCGTGTCAACATCGTTGAGGTCCTGGTGGCTGAGGACAGCCGGCTCACCGGCCGCAGACTTAAAGAGCTGCGTGAAATCGGTCAGGATTTCCTGGTCTGCGTCATCCAACGTGGGGAAGAGGTCATCATTCCCAACGGTGAAACGATCATCCTGGCCGGTGATCGGATTCACATAACCGGAACGCTGGATATGCTGAACAAGATGTATGTTGCCGCCGGCAGTTTCCGGCAACGTTTGGATACCGTGCTGATTGTGGGCGGCGGCCGTTTGACGCACTATCTGCTGCCTTTGCTCCTGCGTCTGAAAATGCGGATCAAGGTCATTGAGGTTGATCCGGAAAGAGCCGATGTTTTGGCGGAAACCTTTCCCGCGGTCGAGGTGGTCTGCGGCGACGGAACCGATCAGGCTTTTCTTCAAGAGGAGCGTATTGCTAATTTTGACGTGGTGGTCTCCCTCACCGGCATCGATGAGGAAAACATGCTGTTGTCCTTGTTTGCGACCAATCAGGGCGTGAAAAGAGTCATTACCAAAGTCAACCGGACCGACCTGATCAAGGTTCTGGACGATGTTAATCTGGGCTCCACCATTACGCCGCGCCACTTGATTGCCAACGTTATCAGCCGCTTTGTCCGGGCTTTGCAAAACTCCCAGGGTTCCAATGTTGAAGCCCTGTATCGCATCGTGGATAACAAGGTCGAGGCCCTGATGTTTAAGATTAAATCCGACAGCAGGGTTGTCCGGATCCCCCTGATGGAGCTGAAAGTTCGTGACAATCTGTTGATTGTCTTTATTGTTCGCAAGGGCAAGCTCATTTTCCCGGAGGGCAGGGACGTCATTTTGCCGGAAGACCGGGTTGCGGTCGTCACCACCCACCACAATTTCCAGGATATCGACGATATTCTGGAGCCGAGAGGCAATGAACCAAGGTTATGAGTAACATCGATATACAAGGTGCCGGACGATGAATTACGGTTATGTTCGTTTTATTCTGGGCAGGATCCTGCTACTCGAAGCCGTTTTGTTGATTCCTTCCTTGCTGCTGTCGCTGATTGACAAAGAAGGAGGTCAGATTCTCTTGGCTTTGGTTCTTTCCATGGGAATGGCTTTGGGGCTGGGGATTTTATTGAGTTTTCGGACACCCGTCCAAACGGCCTTTTATGCCCGGGAAGGCTTTGTCATCGTTGCGCTGGCCTGGATCGCGCTTTCTTTTTTCGGCGCGTTGCCCTTTGTTATCAGTGGTACTATCCCGTCAATAATCGACGCCTTTTTTGAGACAGCCAGCGGCTTTACCACAACCGGGGCCAGCATTCTGACCAATGTGGAAGCCATGCCGCGTTCCCTTTTATTCTGGCGCAGCCTGACCCATCTGATCGGCGGTATGGGTGTGCTGGTCTTTGTGCTGGCCATCATGCCTCGGGTGGAGTCGGCAGCGGTGCACATTATGAAAGCCGAGGTGCCGGGGCCGATTTTCGGCAAGTTGCTGGCCAGGGTCAGCAATTCGGCAAGAGTTCTCTATATCATTTATCTTCTTATGACCGCGGCGCTGGTCATCTTGCTGTTTGCCGGCGGAATGCCCTTGTTTGATTCTTTTTTGCATGCTTTCGGCGCTGCCGGCACCGGTGGTTTTAGCATCAAAAACACTTCTATTGCTTTTTACGATTCGGCCTATATCGAGATGGTGCTGGCGGTCGCCATGATCCTCTTCGGCGTCAATTTCAATCTCTATTATTTGATCCTGATCCGTCAGGTCAAAACAGCTTTGAAAAATGAAGAGCTCCGTTGGTATTTGGGCATTATCGCGGCCAGTGTCTTGGTGATTTCCATCAGTATTTCCTCTCTTTATGATTCACCGGGCCGATTGCTGCGCGATGTGTTTTTCACGGTTTCATCGATCATTACCACAACAGGTTATGTGACGGCCGACTTTGATCAATGGCCGCTGATCGCCCGGGCGGTTTTGTTGTTGCTGATGTTTGTTGGCGCCATGTCCGGTTCCACGGGCGGCGGATTGAAAGTGACGCGGGTGGCCTTGTTGATTAAAACCGGAATACAGGAGATCCGCCGCACCATCAATCCCAATCGCCGCACGCCTTTGAAGTTTGACGGCAAAGCGATGGACAGTCCGCTGCAGCGCAGTATTAATACCTATTTCACGGTTTATGCCTTGTTTTTTACGTTCAGCCTGCTGATTGTCAGCATTCACGCCCCGAATTTTATCACGGCTTTCAGTGCCGTGGCGGCTACGTTCAACAATATCGGACCGGGACTTGACATGGCCGGCCCGACAAGCAACTACGCCGGACTTTCCGATTTATCCAAGATCGTTTTATCCTTTGCCATGATTGCCGGCCGGCTGGAAATTTTACCGGTTTTGATTTTGTTTTCGCCTCGCACTTGGCGGAAAATCTGAGCAATTTTCTCATTTGGCCGGAGATTGGTCAAATTTTCGACAGATTACCCGGAATTTCCCTTGCCGAAACAGGGGAATATGCCTAAACTATTCTTAAGGTCTGAATTTATTATTGTACGGGTAATCCAACGATTGAAAAGGAAGGTTCAAAAAATGAAACAATTGGAAGCAGATGTTATTGTTGTCGCCGCCGGACTTTCCGGTCTGGCAGCAGCTATTGCCGCCGCTGAAAATGGCTGTCAGGTTATTGCATTTGAAAAATCTCAAGGCACAGGCGGGGCCGCCAACATGGGAATGGGTCCTCTGGCGGTCGGCTCTCCGTTGCAGCGCCAGCAAATGGTTATGCTTACACCGGGCGAGGCTTTCCGGAAACACATGAATTTTACCCACTATCGGGTCAATGCGCGCTTGGTTAGAGATTATTACCACAAATCAGGTGATACCATCCAGTGGCTGATGGACATGGGTGTTCAGTTTGCCGGGGTCCAGCGGGCTTTCGCGGCGGATGAAGTCACCCGTCCTTATGCGGATGGTGAATTTACCTGGCATGTGGTGTTACCCTCTGACGGCAGCACACCCGGGCCACGCAGCGCCAGCGCTATGACCAAGGCCATGACCGATTATGCCGAAGAGCTGGGTGTGGAATTTATCTTCGAGACTCCCGTTCACAAGATCATCATGGAAGATGGCTATGCGGTGGGTGTACTTGCCAGAAACGCCGACGGGGAGGAAATCGAAGCCCGCGCCAGCGCCGTCATCCTTGCCACCGGTGGCTTTGGCGCCAACCCGGAGATGATCAAGGAAGAAACCAACTACGAATTCGGCAAGACCATTTTCAATTTTGCCGTCCCCGGTATGACCGGCGACGGTTTGCGCATGGCTTGGGAGGTGGGTGCCGGCAAGGTTCAGCCCAGCATGGAATTGATGTACCAGCTGCCCAACAACATGGAACATTTCATCCTGGACGGTGCTTTCCGCCAGCCCTGCCTGTGGGTCAACCGGAATGGCGAAAGGTTTATGCCGGAGGACCAGATCGGCAATACCACATTTACGGGAAATGCCCTGGCGGCGCAACCCGGCAAGGTGGGTTTTGTTATTTTTGACACGCCGCTTTTGAATCGTTACAAGAGAAATGGTCCGGATATTCTTTCTCACGTCCATCCTCATGATCTGTATGACCACTTTGACGCCGCTTGGGATAAGGACATCGCCGAAGGTTACGACCCGATTTGCGAAGCCGATACCCTGGAAGAACTGGCGGAAAAGGCCGGTATCGACATAGATGGATTCATGGCTCAGATCGAGGAGTACAACGAGATGTGCGACAACGGTTTCGATGAAATCTTTGAGAAAAACCGTATGTATATGCAACCGATCCGCAAGGGCAAATTCTATTGCTGCCGCCAGCATGTGGGTGCCTACGGATCGCTGGGCGGCATCCTGATCAACCACCGTACGGAGGTTCTGGATGCCGATTCCAGGGTCATTCCCGGTTTGTACGCGGTTGGTGTCGATGCCTGTAATATCTATGGCGACAGCTATCCGTTTATCCTGTCCGGCAATACGATGGGCTTTTGTCTGAACAGCGGCCGGATCGCCGGCGAAAACGCAGCGGCGGCCATTTTCGGCTGACCGATGATCGGCTCTGGCCGGATAAACCAGAGTGAAGAAGGCGGGTTTGAGTGTCAACGTTCAAACCCGTTTTCTTTTTCCCAAAAGCGACCGCTGCCGCCGCGCCTTCCTGACGCGCACAGCACAGTTGTTTGCCGGCTCCGTATTATGATAAAATACAGGAGATTTTAAGGCCTGAGCAGCCCATGCAGGAGACCGCAATGAAGCAGGATATGATACTCATTCTTGATCTCGGAAACGACGATAACGCCGGTCTGGCCCGTGAAATCCGGGGACTGGGTGTTTATAGCGAAATCCACCCGCACGACATTTCCGCCTCAGAACTGGCCAACCTGTCCAATGTACGTGGCATCATCCTTAACGGCGGACCCAATCGCGAGGTGGACGGTGAGCTCATCGATGCTTCGACAGCGGTCTATCAGAGCGGTCTGCCGCTTTATCTGTCTGACCATCAAGGTCAGGCCCCATGGCCGACCTCCGCTGCCGAGCGACGAAAGGTTCTGGAAGACTTTATTTTTCAAACCTGTCAAGCGCAAAAGACCTGGAACATCGAGAGCTACATCGCGGATCAGGTGGAACGGATCCGGCGTCAAGTGGGCAACGGCCGTGTTTTACTGGCGTTGTCCGGCGGGGTGGACAGCTCGGTCGTGGCGGCTTTGCTGATTCGGGCGATCGGTGATCGATTGACCTGCGTGCATGTCAACCACGGCCTGATGCGCAAGGGCGAGTCGGAACAGGTGGTGGATGTGTTTCAAAAAGAGCTGAACGTCAACCTGATCTATGTTGATGCCACCGACCGTTTTCTGGAAAAGCTGGCCGGCGTTACCGATCCCGAACAGAAACGCAAGATTATCGGCGGCGAGTTTGTCCGTATTTTTGAAGAAGAGGCCCGTAAACAGACCGGCATCGAATTTCTCGGGCAGGGCACCATTTATTCGGACGTCATCGAAAGCGGAACCAAGACCAGCCAGGCGATCAAGAGCCACCACAATGTGGGGGGCTTGCCGGATGATCTGAATTTCGAACTGGTCGAGCCGGTCAAAATGCTGTTCAAGGACGAGGTGCGGGCGGTGGGCCTCGCTCTTGGGCTTCCCCAAAGCATGGTCTATCGTCAGCCGTTTCCCGGCCCGGGACTGGCTGTACGTTGCCTCGGGGCAATCACTCGCGACCGGCTGGCCGCCGTACGGGAATCCGACGCGATTTTGCATGAAGAATTGGAAAAGGCCGGTCTGGACCAAAAAATCTGGCAGTTTTTCACGGTGGTTCCGGACTTCCGCTCCACCGGCATCAAGGACGGCAAACGCAGTTTCGAATGGCCGGTGATCGTGCGCGCGGTCAACACCGTCGCCGCCATGACAGCCGACGTACCGGAGCTTCCTTGGCCGGTCCTCCACAACCTGACGGCACGAATCACCCGCGAGGTGCCCGGCGTCAATCGCGTACTCTATGATCTGACCCCGAAACCGACGGGAACGATTGAGTGGGAATAAGACCTCGAAAAAAGAATGGCGTAAATAGTGGGTTTCAGAACCCTAAAAAGGCCAAGTATAAGATTTTTTGAGATTTTCATTTGCTATTGAAGGAGATAAGACCTTGATTATC
>JAAYPL010000180.1 GCA_012519875.1 Clostridiaceae bacterium
GGAAATTCTTTTGTGAGGATCGACTTGAGGCTTGATGGATTTTGTCAACCAGCGAGATGTTGGTTTCAAAATGTTTGAGAAGGCACACAGAAAAAACAGTCTGTAGTCACTATTTTCGGGTGTTACAGAGCAAATAACATCTTTTAAATGAGCCAGTTCATTGTACTGCTCTTTGAAATACCAATATTGCAAACGCTCTGGAGCCAACTCAAAACAATCCACGCATTGAGCATCCACGTGCTTACCCAAAATCCTGTCATAATAATTCTGAAGTCTACCTGATTGATATTTGCGACTCTTGGCTTTGGCAATAAGGGTCGCAACAGGATTAATGTCGCAACCCCAGAAATTAATCGAGTTTCGTCTGGCTTCAAGGGCAGTAGTCCCGCAGCCACAGAATATATCTGCAATTCGCTCAGGGGGATTTGCGTTGTTGCTATTCCAGAACTCCAGAGCCTTGGTTGTTATGAATGCAGGAAATTTTGCCGGGTATGCATGTATCTTGTGCATTTTCTGCTCACGTTGATCACCGGTGTTCCAAAAGGAATCTATGGGGACATGTTCAAAGTTAAAATCATCTATTGAATCAACAGAAATCATGACTTTGCCCCTGTCTGCTTCCCCTGATTCTTTTCTTTGTTGCCCTGTTATTGATGTCGTGGGAATGAATTTCCTGATTTTCATGCAGGCAATAAAAACGACGCTTCAAACCCCAGATAATATCGGCGATTGTTGGTAGGCCAGCAGAATGAGAAGTTCCAGCTCCCAGAAACCACATCAGATACGGCATGTTTTGAATATAATGCTGTAGGAATTTGTTTCCCGATATCTGGAGATTATCGGTATTCACACCGCCACCTCCCCGTTCATCAATTTGGGCAGAAGAAGATCACAGGCGTGGGCGAGTCTCACGATTGTTTGCTGAAGATTTTCGATTTGCAAATCTATTGGAACCACATGTTCCATAAACATCTCTACAATTCGTTTTATCGGTTGCATAAGCTCAACACCATACAGGTCTTTCTTCGTGATCGCTGCGAAGATCACACCGCCACCAATCATGTCTTCTTTGAAAAAGTGACTCTTGAGAGCGTAAAAAAGATAGTTCTGTTGATCACAGTTCGACCGGATCGCCGCGAGCCCTCGGCCAATGATAATTTTATCTGGCGTTATGTTTATGCGCCCAACAGGAGCCCTCACACTAAAAAGTATGTCGCCGGGTTCCCCGATACGCCTTTGGACTGTGCAATATGTCTCATGCGATGGAAAGCGAACTCCAAAATTGGTCACTCCCTGATGAAATGGAAGCCCGTGGCCATTTTGGTTGTAATAGATGGACTTAGGGCTTTGCCCCATGGTGATATCGGCGATCTCGCTTAATGCTTTCCTCTCCCACCCCTCCGGTACGCCGTTGATGATTTTTGTGTGTTCGTGGCCAGGAAAGCGGAGGTGGACGAACCATTCTTTGTAGAGCAGCCGCGCCGCCTGTTCCAGCAAGGCAATCCGCCGCCGGTTGTTTTCAATCAGATCATCGTAAGCTGAGAGGATACCACCAATTCGGGATTGAATTGAATGATTGGGAATAGGGAGTCTGAATGCGGAAAGAGTTTTTGCATTTGCGTTTGGCTGTGCTGCACCACTGACTTGAGAAATTACAAATTGTTTGTAAATATCAGATTCAACGATTCGACCAACATATCCTGGGACAGCAAGCTCTCGATTGATTCGGATACGGACCAAATAAGAGGCGAATACAGATTCGGGATTATGGCGAATAAGTTTAGCGTATCCAACCGTTGCCCCAGTTCGTGCAATGACAATATCACCAGGTGCGAGTAAAAACTTGCTTTTCATTTTCTCATCTATTTCGCAATACGGCACTGATTCCCAATCAATCTGAGGGGAAACGATGTCAGTAATACGCAGGAAACGGGGACCTATAGGGTGTTCTGAAGCTGATGCAGTATAGCCATACTGAACAAATTCCGCAATTTCAGCTAAACTCACAACAGGAGCAGCAGTCCTCATACCCCCAACTCCTCAAAATTCTTCTTGATCGTCGCTGCCAGTTGCACGGCCTCGGCATTCAGATCCTCCAGCTCCACATGGATCTCGCGCAGGGCTTCCTCGAAGTCGAAATCCTCATCCTCTTCCTCGGGGGCGACGCCTACATAGCGGCCGGGGGTCAGGCTCCAGTCATTGGCTGCAATCTCGGCCCGGTCCACCAGTTTGACCAGCCCTTCCACATCGCGCAGTATCGCTTCGGGAAAACGTTCGGTGAGCCAGTGGGCCTGTTTCCAGAAATAGCGCACCTGCTTGAGCTGTTCTACGGCCAGGGCGCGGGCCTCGTCGGCTGTCTTGCGGGCGCGGGTGATGTCGCGACTCGACCAGACGTTGCTGTCGCGGGCGTCGCATTCGTTTTCGCAGGTTTCGATGAGGCGGCAGGCGAGCTTGTAGAGCAGTTCGGTTTGCTTGACTAGATCACGGCTGGTCTCGGCCAGGGTGGCGAGGCGGTCCACGGCTTTCTTCAATTCACCGTTGGTGGTTTTCTGCTGTTCCCAGGCCGCCTGCTGCTCATCGACACTTTTCTGGAATGCCTCGACGCTCGTTTTGAAACGGGGGATAGCCTCAGCCAGTTCCTTGAGGGGTTCAATATGGGGGGAGTCTTTGGCCAGGGACTTGAGGAAGGGTTTCATATTGCTGCGCAGGTTCGCCAGCGCAGCGATAAAATCCGGCAGTGGTTCGAGCGTTTCTCCTTCTTCGTTTTTCATGGTGATGCATGCCGCGCCCTCGGCCAGCATGCGCCGGCCATAGCCCGCCAC
>JAAYPL010000181.1 GCA_012519875.1 Clostridiaceae bacterium
ATCTACATTTTGTCGCAATCCATTCATAACAAAAAGTTCCTCGAGAGCCGAGCCGATCTTCTATCCGAAGTCGATTCGATGTTCTCGCTGTTTTTTATGGAATATCTGGCCGGCATTGAGCCGGAAAACAAGGCCCGCCTTATGGAGCTGGCCATGCTCAAAGATTTCTCGATCGATGAGTTGAATGACTTGTTCTGTCAGGAGGAACCGGAGGAGTTTCTCCGGTGGCTGGCGACGAATCAACTGTGTTTTCAAACAACCTCCCACGGACAGACCCGTTATTACTTTCATTCCTTGTTGAGTGACGAATTGAAACGGATGTTTCGGAGAACCCGTTCCGAAAAAGAGTTGCGTGCCTTTTTCACGGGCGCCGCGGAATATTATCTGGAACGTGATCCGGTTAAGGCTGTTGAGCTTTACCTGATGGCAGGGGAGCCGCAGCATGCCTTTTCCATTGGAGCAGCATATGCTCGGGAGTGTTTCAATGGCGGTGTGCCGGAACGTTTCGTGCCGGTGCTTTCTCTTTTTACCCCGGAGCAAATAGCACAGAACCCGTACCTGCTTCTCATGGAGGGCATGCGTGTTCTGAACATCGACAGAATCCGGGCCCAGACGGCATTTATGCAGGCATTGATTGCGTTTCGGAAATTGGGCGACTATCGTTTTCTGATGAACAGTTTTGGCATGTTGATGGTTGTGGCCTATCAGCACAGTAGTTTTGCCGACCTGCAGGAAGCCGGCAAGGCTCTGCCTGTCCTTGGGATTTTTCTGAAAGGGGGTTCGGCCCGTACCCTGCTGATAATCAGTTGTTTTATTTCCCTCGTCGGCGAAGATAAATTGAAAAGGGCATCACGTTTTCTCCGCCACCTTGATCGCAAGTATATTCAGGAAGAATTGTGGCACTTCAGCTATCTGATGATCCGAGGCATCTACCATTACCGCAGAGGGGATCTGCTCAGCAGTCGGAAAAACCTGGAGACACTTCTCAACCATCCGGTGATTTGCTCCGATGATCAATGGCGCATCATCGGCTTGGTTTCCTGCTGCAACGTACCCTTTTTGCAGGCGGACCTGGAATTGCTGCAGTTTTTCATTAGCGAGTTCACACTTTTATCGGAGCGTCTGAACTCTGACTTCGCCTTGGGCTATGCGCAGTATCTGAGGGGTTTTCTGTATCAGATTCAGGGAAAGCGAGAAGAAGCGCTGGCTGCGTTTAAAAGCGCCAAAGATGCATATTGCTCATATGGCAGTCATGTCTTGCAAATGGAAGCGGAGTGCATGTCTTTTATTATCTCGGACGAGACCTCTCCGGAAATGATCCGGCGAGCCCGGATCATTGTTGATAACTTGAGGAAAGAAAACACAAGCCATGGTCTGGAAGAGCTGGCTACGACGACTCTGGGCATCCTTTTAAAGCGAGCCGGCGAACTGGACGAGGCAAAGATCCATCTCGAAAACAGTGCGGCGGTTTGTCGGAAAAAAGGTGCGCTGCAAAATCTGCATGCCCTTTTCCTGCAGCTGGCGGACCTGTATTTTCTTCGAGGGGAGGATGAGGCGGCCCACGAATTTTATCGTAAGTGGATGAGCCTGGGGAAAGAAAACGGATATATCTACAGTGTTCCCTTTACGCAACAGTCTCTGCAGCGCGTCCTGGAACACAGCGGCGGATTAACGGAGGAGGATTCCTATGTTCGGGAGATTGTGGATTTCTATAATGCCGCACGCCGGGGAAACCGGCCGGAACATCCCGTCAAGCTGACGTTTTTCGGATCCTTTTGCCTCCAAATCGGCGATCGGCAGTTAACAGAAAAGGATTTCAGGACACGAAAGGTCAGTGGTCTTCTGAAATACATTCTTGTTCGAGGAGAACCGCAGAGCAGGGAAAAACTGGCCGGCATCTTCTGGCCGGAATCCGACCGCAAATCAGCCGGGACATCGCTCCGCGTCGCGCTGTATGAGCTGCGCAAGGTTCTCTCGGCTGCCGGGCTTGGTTTTGATTGTGAAGAGGCGTTGCTCAAAGAAGGCCGGGAGGGATTTGCCCTTTCCGATGCGCACGTTGTTTTTACCGATACACAACAGATGGAACAGCTCTATGAGCAATGGCAAACATCGAACCCGGAGGATCCGTTGCAGCTCTTGATGCGCCTGTGCGAGCTCTATCATGGCCCTTTTCTTGAGCATGGAGAGTACGATGACTGGGTGTCGATCCAGCGGGAGTATTACTCCGGAATCTATTACGAAGCGCTTCATGCGTTAGGGGACCTTGCTGTTCGCTCCTCTCATTTACCGGCAGCCAAATACCTGCTGAAGGGATTGGAACTTGATCCCTTGGACGAGGTCAGCTATTCGCACCTCATTGCGCTTTACGAAGCGACAGGGCAAAACGACCGGGCCGCATCGCTCCGAAGACAGTTCAAAAAACGCTACAAACAGGAAATGGGCTTTGATGCCGACGTTTGATGGACGGTTGCATTCGCACCGATGGTTATTGTTCGTGATGGTACCGGGTTGGACATTCTGATTCAATGTAGGTTGACTGATAAGTAACCCGGCGTTGACAAAAGACGGGCGTACGATTACCATGAATCGGACTTGTTATTATTGCCGATAATGGGAAATGGTTCATGGTCAAGAAACTGGAAATATTTTTATATAGCCTCTTATCCCGTCATTTATTTACAAGCGACAGCAAAAAGCATTTGCTTTTGATTTCGTATGCTGCGTGCGTTTATGCAACGATCATGCATCTGTTTCTCTTCTTTTTCTACCTCGCCGTCGGCGTTCTTCCTTTGTTTTTCGTCTCGATGTTCGGCCTCCTGATCGACGTCTTGCTTTTTTGGCTGGTGGATAAAAGTCGTTACTTTCTGTTCGGCATTTTGCTTTCCGTGACAGTTATCGTTCATACCATGGCGGCGGCGGTCTGTATCGGCTCGGACAGCTTTATTATCTTGTATCTGCTGGTTACACTCATGATGCAGGTAATAATTCCTTATGCGAGCGCTCGCGTTCGCGTTCTGATGGGGGCTGCTCTTTGGGTTTGTATGATCGCCCTTATATTCATCTCCCATCACGTGGAGCCTTCCTGGGACATTGGCATCGCCAATGTCACGCTCACTGTTTTTAATGTTCAGCTGGCATTTTTCGGTACCGCCATCCAGCTTACCATAGGGAACATTATTTGGGACACGATTGCGAGATTTAACCGTATGGAATTGAGAAAAGCCAGAAGCGAGGCCAACACCGACCCGCTGACCGGCCTTTTGAACCGCAGGTACGCGGACACGTTTTTTGAAAAACTGAGCACGAGTCAGTCTGAGCAGACCTGGTGCGTTGCCATGCTGGACATTGACGATTTTAAGCTGGTCAACGACATCAACGGCCACAGGATAGGTGACGGCGTACTGGTGTCGGTCAGCAATATTATCAAGACAAACCTGCGCAAAACAGACGTTGTGTTTCGCTGGGGCGGAGAAGAGTTTCTGCTGTTGCTGAAAGATGTTGACGTTTCTGCGGCCTTTCATACCTTAAACAAGTTGCGCGGCGCTATTGCGGCGGAAAATCTGGAAATCCATGATACGTTTTTAAAAGTCACCGTAACAATCGGCATCTGCCCACTGGACATTCGTAACGTGGAAAAGAGCATCGAGACAAGCGATCGTCTGATGTATAAGGGCAAAATGCGGGGAAAGAACACCGTTGTTATGTAAATGCTTCACATAGCTGATGTGCTTGGCTTTTATTTGAACAAGGGTAAATGGCAAGAGTGACAAGTATCGCTTGTAATATCATTTATCTTTCCGCATATATTGCAAAACAGCATGGAATCCTTTGACTTGTCATATTTTTCATAGGTGCCGAAAGCCATATGACATCGAACCCGGTCGCCGATATTGAAGTAATCGTATACAGCACGGTTGTCGGTATAGTTGAGTGTATGCTTCTTCCCGTTGTCTTCTGTCAAAACAAGGGTATAAACCGTCCTGTATCGGGTGTAGCTGTCATCTTGGTCACGCTCAACTTTTTGCTTATGTTTCTTGTCGGTGACGGTGCCATCCCATGTGCCGGATTTCATACGAGATATCCGCACAAGTCCGATCACCAGCATGAGCACCCCCAAGCCTACGCCGATAATGATTGCTTCGTTCAACGGCAGATCTTCCATAGCATTGCCGGCGATAAAAAATCCGACAGGGAAAGCGATCGTGAGGACTACAGTGAAAATCCAAGCCCCTTTTTTGTTTTTTGCGGCTCTTGCCAAGACCGCCGGTTCAAGATGCCGATTTGTCCAACCGACCAACGGCTGCTGCCGCGCTTGTTGAAACCCGGAAACCGGTTGCCGTGTATCTCCTTGAGCAGCATTCCCGCAAACCGGGCAGAAGCGGGCGCCTTCCGATATCGCAGAACCGCATTTTACGCAAAACCTACCCATATTACCCTCCATCTGGTATAGTTCTTCAATTGAATCATCGTAATCAGTTATTGACCGAAGATCGGGAGTTCCATTGCCTGAAATCTTTCTCTGTTTGCAGCGTTTCTCTTGTCTGCCGTTCACCACGATCAGACAAAACGCACCTGCCGCAAACATGGCCAGTTGTCCGAGATTAGGTCTTGCGTTATCCTCCGGGGTATTGATGAACGGAGCGAAAGAAAAATACCGAACCTTGTTGTCGACCGATACTGCTGTTGCGCTGCCGAGTTTCGTGAGATGCCCTTCGTAGATCAGGCCGTTATCCGCTTTAAATGTATAATCAACATACCAGGTATAGCGATACTCGTTGACGGCGCCGAGTCGCTCTCCGCCATATCGGCGTGTCGATACGGAAGCGGAGGCCTGCGAACCAAAAACAAACAGCAGCAGGTTTCCCAGCGCCATTATTATCAGTATGAGCCCGACAGCAGAAATGATGACGCGCCAGACCATGTTTTTCCGACGTGCCGTACCCATCAATTAGCCATCGCATATACATTTCTCATGAAGACAAACCGGCCTTCTTCAGTGGTTTTATACATTTCATATTTTACCAAAAACAGTTGTCTGCATAAAGGTTATAATATTGGAAAAGACGAAGGGAGGCAGATGAAATGGAACTATTCAAAACACCGGTCGGTGTCGGCGCTCTGAAATTGAAAAACAGAATTGTTATGGCACCTTATGACACCGGAAAAGCTGTGAATGGCTGCCCAAGTGAAGAAATGATCCGCCACTACAGGGAACGCGCCAAAGGAATCGGGCTGGTCATTGTTGAGCATGAGCACGTCCTCAGGGACGGAATGGCTCATGCCAGGCAACTTTCCATGGCAAGAGACGATGTGATCGACGATTTCAAGAGACTGACCGATGCTGTTCATGAGGAAGGAAGCTACGTCTTCGCCCAGATCAGCCATTCAGGCGCAGTGGCGAAAGATTCGGGACTGCCTCCTGTTGCGCCGAGCGCGGTAAGCGTTCGAGGCAGCGATATTCCCGTCGAGATGAATCAAGATGATATCCGGCGTGTGGTCAAGGGTTTTGCGGATGCGGCAGTTCGTGCAAAAAAGGCAGGATTTGACGGAGTCGAAATTCACGCCGCACATGGCTTTCTGCTGAACCAGTTTTACAGTCCGCTTGTCAATCGGAGGCAGGATGAATATTCGGTGCGGCCGATGGAGAATCGTATCCGGCTTCATCTGGAAATTATTCGCGCAATAAAGGAAGCTGTCGGCACAGATTTCCCGGTTGCGATCCGCTTCGGCGGCTGCGACTACTCTGATAACGGTAGTCGGATATCGGATATACCCCAGGCAGTAAAAGCTTTCGAGGATGCGGGGGCAGACCTGATTGATATATCCGGCGGAATGATAGGCTCCAGGCGTCCGGGACATACCGAGCCGGGATACTTCAAGGACATGAGCCTGGCTGCCAAGACAGCGGTATCGGTTCCGATTATCCTGACCGGCGGTATTACAGCAGCACAGGAAATGGAAAGCCTCTTGAAGGAACAGGCAGCAGACCTGATTGGTATCGGACGCGCGTTGAACATGGATGCGCAGTGGGCCGTAAAGGCGCTTGCAGGCTATTAAACCTCTTCACTTGATACCTGCCTTCAATTGCCGTTACCGGTTGTTCAATTCGGCGTATTGCAGCATATTGCGACACAGGTAAAAAACCAGAAGCGTTACGGCAGCATTGGCAACAGTCAAAGCTAAAAGGATCGTGAAAGTGTCGGTGATCAGGACAACCCCCAGACTGCTCAGCACGATTGCCAGTGCAATGCCGGGCAATGCCATAATTATGAGCGAAAGAAAATAAAAGAAAAACACCAGCACTTTGGTGGAAACCGTCCCGAAAACCCGTTCAACCAGGATGTTCCCGGCTGTGAAGAGAAAGGCGAAAGTGAAACGGGCTATGATACAGCCAATCAGGGTTGCCGGCTCGAGATTGTAGATCAATGCCAGGGGGATGAACAGGAGCAACGATTCGACCAGCGTGCCGGGGATGCTTTCCCGTACATTCTGCAGCAATTTGCGCAAAGATGATTCAGGCACCAGATAAATATATGGTTTGGTCAACTCCTTGCTCAGGCGACCGAGGGATACGCTGAACATCTGCAGGTAGGTGCTGAAGGCGAATATGGCCGTGACGCCGGCTTCGCGCATGAAGAAGGAAGCAACTATGGCGACAACAATGAAGATCAACGACTGTCCATTTAACAGGATGATCCGGCTGCGTCGATTCTCGATTCTGTGTTTATGATAAAAGGCTGTCGCGCCTTCGCCGCGGTTCAGGCCGACCTTGCCCAGACGTACTTTGCGCGGCGCCGCTTCGGCAATTTTACCTTCCTTCTGGGCGGTTATCGAGGAAAAATTCATCTCGGTTGTCTGTAAAACATCTTCGTAATAATCCGGTCGCGAAACAATCAGCAATCCGACCAGTAATGCCAGAAAAAGCACGCAGGCCAGGCTGCCCAGGAGGAGCATCATCGCCGATCCGGTGGCAGCGCCCACGACAATCGAACTGATCCAGCCGACGACGGGGAAAAACCGTGTCAGCTGATGTGTGCCCAGCCAGGCAAAAACCGTGAAAAATTGATCCGTGTTCTGCAACAGATGCCACACCGCCCAGCCGGCATAAAGAGCGACCAATCCATAGAAAATCAGTTTGACCCACCGGGTGCTTTTTTCATTGGAACTGGTGAAGCTGTACAGCACCATGGCGGTCAGCTGAGCTAAAAAGACGGTCAGCGCATATCCGAACAGAATGAGAAGCAGTGTACCCAGTGAGACTCCGTAGAGTCGGCGTAACCAGAAAAACTGAAAAATCAGGAAGAGCCCGAGCAGAAGAGATGTGCCCATTTGCTGGATCAAGCCAAAAAGCAGTACGGTGCTGGAGCGAAATGGCGCGGTAAAAACAAGATTGACATCCGAAAGCTTAAACAAACTGGCGCCACTGTCAAAGCCACGCTTGGCCAGCAGAACAAACATCAGCAGATAGAGGACAAAAAGACCGGCAAACAGCTCACCTATATCGCGCTGAGCCGGTGCTTCCTGCGACTGTTGCCCGCCGCCCGTGACCGTGACAAGCACCAGAGCGGCCAGCATAAGCATGGTATAAATCAGCTTGC
>JAAYPL010000182.1 GCA_012519875.1 Clostridiaceae bacterium
GTGAATCCGGCCTTTCAGCTCAACCGGCACGTCATTTAAACAGACCGCTGATCGTTGCTTTTCATCAAGTCGCGTTTGCGGGTTGCGACATGTTTCTCCATCCACCTTGACCTGACCTTTGCGAATCATGGCCTTAACTTCGGTTCGTGTACCCAGGCCGGCATTAGCCAAAAAGCGATCCAAACGCATATTTTCCCACCTCTTGACAGCATTATAGAGCTTATATCTCCGTTTGTCAGTCGATTGCCGGGCGTGGTACAATAATTTTGCGTGGATCGATGAAGGGATGTGGTCATGCAGCCGTGAGATTGATCAACATAGAACATGGCTATCCCAAGGTGGAAGAGGCCATCAAAAAATTAAAATTTGAGCTGTCCACCTTGCGCCGGATCGGGGTCAGGGAGGTCAAGGTCATTCATGGCTATGGGTCAAGTGGTACCGGTGGCAGTATCCGTCAGGCGGCCCATCGGTATTTGAGCGAGCAACAGCGGATTGGCAGGATCAAGAATTTTTGCGCCGGTGAAAGTTTCGGCCCCTTTGAAGCGGCCGGCCGTAAAATGCTGGAGCTGAGTCCCGGCTTGCGCAAAGATCCTGATTGGGGTCGACAAAATGATGGCATTACCATCGTTCTGCTCCGTTAATGATCGAAAAGCAAAGCAGCGACACCACCAGGATGTCGGCTGTGGTACAATAGATTTTACCCATTATACCAGCAATTGAAGGAGATCCGCCGACATGTCCGTCAATCCGACCGGAGAACAGCCCGACGCCCCACCGCTTTCTTTTGCAACGGCTTTTCTTCAATTTGAGCAAGACTGTCAAAGCTGTCGTAACTGTCCGCTGTGCGAAACACGCCGTCAGGCCGTTGTTTGGCGCGGTACGCAGCGAGCCCGCCTGATGTTGATCGGGGAGGGCCCGGGTGCCGAGGAAGACCAGCGAGGAGTGCCTTTTGTCGGGGCAGCCGGCCGTTTGCTCGACCTTTTGCTGACCGCAAACGGACTTTTGCCCGAGGCTTTTCACATTTGCAATATCGTCAAATGCCGTCCTCCCGGAAATCGCGTGCCAACCCCGGAGGAGGCCAAGGCCTGCAAGCCACTCCTGGCCCGCCAGTTTCTTCTGGTTCGGCCGAAAGTAATTGTTCTTTTAGGGGCCACGGCTTACAAATATTTCACCGGGAACAGCGATGCAATCAGCAAGGTGCGCGGAAAGTGGATTGAGAGGCGTGGGTCCCTTATTATGCCAACCTTCCACCCCGCCTATATTTTGCGGAACAATAACGAGCGGATCCGGCTTTGGGAAGATATCACCCAAGTTCGGTGCAAAATGGAGGAACTGGGCTATTTAAGCCCGCTTGTCTATCAGCCGGAAATGCCTTCGGGCCGTTCCTGAGAAAGAGTAGATGCAATATGTATCTGGAGAACAATCGTCGCCGTAGACCGGCCTTCGGGCCGATCATCAGCTGGATACTGGTTATCCTCTGGATGGCCGTCATCTTCTTTTTATCCGCCCAGGACGGCACGCAATCCGGAAGTCTGAGCAGCAGCATCGCTGCAGTCCTTTATCCGCTTTTATTCGGCCGTCAGGATCCGGAAGGGCAGTTGGCCTTTGAGGGCGTTCTGCGGACCTTGGCCCATGGTGGCATTTAC
Organism: Clostridiaceae bacterium; assembly: GCA_012519875.1. Taxonomy (GTDB): domain Bacteria; phylum Bacillota; class Clostridia; order Saccharofermentanales; family UBA5734; genus UBA8949. Next base: position 1,647 of record JAAYPL010000182.1, read on the forward strand.
TTTATATTGGCCCTGCTGGTCTGTCTGGCCCTTGTCAAGAGCCGGGTTCGCGATATTTGCAGCATGATTGTTACCTTTCTGATCTGTGCCGTCTATGCCGCATCAGATGAAATCCATCAGGCATATGTTCCGGGACGCGCCGGCGACTGGGTAGATTTTTTGGTTGATATAGCGGGCGCAATCATCGGAATCGTTTTGTTCCATGCAGTCAGCGCCCTGCGCTATCTTAACCGTCAGCGCAGAGGATATGCCGATCGGCTGTAGGTTTGAGATCCGGCTGGGCAATTGATGTTCCCGGTTGTGTTTGAAAATTCAAGTAACGCAGGTGACAAAATATCTAAGACACGTCCTTTATACTGAAAGGGCTTAATTCATAATTTTAAGCAAAACGATTTGGCTTTTACTTAAATACAAAAGATTGTGAGGGAGGGACCTGCCAATGATGAATGAGAAAGTCAACAAGGCTTTTAATGAACAGATGAATCGGGAGTTCTACTCGGCGTATTTGTACCTCGGCATGTCGGAGTGGTTAAGTCGCAATGCCTGGACAAACAGTGCGTCTTGGATGGTGGAACAGTACCGTGAGGAAATTGCCCATGCCGAAGGCCTTATGCGGTGGATTCAAAGATGTGATGGAGAAGTTGAGTTTTATGCCATAGGCGCTGTGCATACAAACTATGACTCGCTCTTGGATGTATTCGAAAAAGCACTGGCACACGAACAATTTGTTACTAAAAGCATACATGGGCTCGTCAAGTTAACGCAAGAGAATGAAGACAGAGCCAGCGAACTTTTCCTGGACTGGTATGTGATGGAGCAGGTCGAGGAAGAGGAAATGGCACGTGAGAATATTGACAACATTAAACTTGCCGGTGACGACAGGAAAGCCCTCATTGATTTTGATAAATCCATGGCCGGCCGTACCTTTACCCCTCCCGCCATTCCTTATTTAGTGTAAAAATTCATCGGCTAGATGCTTAAGAAACTGCCCGAAGGAGCTCTTTACGGAGCTCCTTTTTCTATGCTAAGGAAAACAGCCGTCAATACAGAAAATCGTATCGACGACTGCGTTCGCTTGTGGCTGCCGGACTAGGATTTGAACCCAGACAGACTGATCCAGAGTCAGTAGTGCTACCCTTACACAATCCGGCATCAATATATTCGCTGCAAGGTCTGCTCAGCAGATGGAAATATATCATAAAGCCAAGCCCTTTGCAAGCGCACAGCATACTCCGCTTGAGTACCGTTCTGTTTTCTTCTTACTTACGAATTGAGGGTAGTTCGATTTTCGCAGCGCCGGTGAGCCAGATGCGGTTCTTGTTTCTCACACCATTTTGCGAATACATCCGGCCGGTTCGTAATGATGCCGGTGACTCCTTGTACACAGCACGCTTGCATTTCCTTTTCATCGTCTACCGTCCAAACATTGACGTCGATGCCTGCTTTTCGCAGGCAAGCGGCGCATTTTTTCCCGTCCGACGTTTTTAAAAAAGAGGCATGAGGATGGTACGCGGTTGCTTGAAGCGCAAGGCAATAGTTTTTCGGGCAACAAATCCACGCATATATCAGCACGCCGATTTTAGCCCCGGCGTTTATTTTTTTGATTCGCCTGAGCGTAAAATGATTGAACGAAGAGTACAAAACACGTGATTCAAGCCCGTATTGCGACACGAGTTGCAGTACCTTTTCCTCAATGCCGGGATAAGGATTGGGGCCGGTTTTCAACTCGATATTTGTTAAAAGCTGTGGTACTGTCCGGGCAAACTGCAAATATTCTTCCAAAGCAGGTACCGTATGATCTATGTGCGTGCCGACACATATGCTTTGCAATTCTTTTGCCGTCACAGTTTCGATGTTGCGATCAAGTCCCGCGGTGCGAAGCAGCGATTCGTCGTGGTGAATGACCGGCACTCCGTCCTGCGACAAATGCACATCGAGCTCAATGCCCTGTGCACCCGCCTTTACTGCTTCGCGAAATGCTTTCATCGTGTTTTCGGGATATTTTGCGCTGAATCCTCTGTGCGCGTAACAAACCGGCATCATTTAAGTCCACTCTTTTCCAAATCGCCTTTATAGCCGGAGATACCGCCTAAGTCGAAAATGACCCTGTATCCTAAATCCTGAAGGACTTTAGCGGCTGTGGCCGAGCGGCGTCCGCTCCGGCAATAGAGCAGGAGCGTGCTGTCCTGATCCGGTATGCTGTTCACAATATCATTGATCTGATCTACAGGGATATTGATGCTCTCCGGTACATGGCCTGCTTCGAATTCCTCTGCGGTTCTCACATCGATCAGGCAGGTTTTTTCCGGCCTGATCTGCAGCAGCTGATGGGCTAGGTCAAAGCCGGCCGGATAAGTTTTGCTTTCGCCCGAGAGCTTTTCCGAGGCAACAATAACCGCTTGTGGCGGAAAAGACTCCATGAGCCGGTCGAAGGCCAATGCCATGACATCTCCGGCCTGAATATCCTGAGGATCGTCAAAGCGGGCAATGAACGGTAAATGAAGGCTTTCTTTGGCTTCTGCGGTGGTTTTTGTGATGACAAACAAATTGTTGCCGAGATGAATGGCTTCAAAAGGTAGTCCGGATGGGCCAGGGGGCTTCCGGCAGCCGGGCAGGCCGACACTCAGAATCGTCGTGATAATCAGCAAAAGGCTGAAGAATTTTACTTTTTTCATACAGAGCCGCTTCCTCATCCACGTTCACCTCCTGCTCGTTTGTAAAAGCATACCGACGATGATAAAATAAACCCAACTTAGTCTGTATCACCTGTATCAATCATAAGGTAAGGGGGACCTGTTATGCAATATCAGAAATACCTCCGTTTATTGGCAAAAGAGTATCCGACGGCGCACTTGGCGCGCGGCGAGATCATCCGCCTTGCTGCTCTGCGCGAGCTGCCGAAAGGAACCGAATATTTCTTCTCCGATCTGCACGGCGAGGCAGGTGCCTTTATTCATCTGCTGCGCAGCGCTTCGGGCAATATCCGAACAAAAATCCGCGAACTCTATCAAAACACCCTGACCGAGGAAACGCAAAACCGGTTGGCCAACCTGATCTACGACCCGCCGCGCATTCTTCAGATTGTACGGAAAAGCGATCGTCTGACGCAGGAGTGGATTCGGATCACGATCACCCGCCTGACAAACCTGCTGCAATATATCTCGTCAAAGTATCCCCAGGCACTTGTCCGCGAGCATATGCCGGCGGAATACGTAAACGTCCTCTACGAGCTTCTTTACTCGAGCGCGGAAGGGCAGAGCAAACACGATTACTGCAACACAATCATACAGTTTGTGATCGATACCGATGCGAGCGAGGATTTCATCACTGCGATTTGCGGGATGATTCAGAGGATTTGCGTCAACAACCTGCATATTATCGGTGACATTTACGACCGTGGTCCGGGACCGCACCGGATCATGGAAGAGCTGATCGATTTTGACCGGGTCGATATCCAGTGGGGCAATCATGATGTAGTTTGGATGGGTGCCGCAAGCGGCAGCCTTGCCTGCATGGCGAATGTGCTGCGCGTCGGGATCAGCTACAATACTTTTGATTGTCTGGAGGAAGGTTACGGCATTAATTTACGTCAGCTTTCAACATTCGCCGCCGAAGTTTACGGGGATGACCCGTGTGAGCGTTTCATGCCGAAGCTGCTTGACGAAAATATCTACTCCTTCGTGGATGAGGAGCTCACCGCCAAGATGCATAAGGCGATCTCGATTATTCAATTCAAGCTGGAAGGTCAGCTCATCGATCGCAATCCCGAGTTTGCGATGGACGACCGCAACGTGCTCAAAAAAGTCGACTTCGAAAAGGGTGTTTACATTGTCGATGGCGTCGAATATCCGATGCTGGACACAAACTTCCCAACGGTCGATCCCGCAGACCCTCTCCGCCTGACAGAGGCGGAGGAAGAGCTGATGCACACCATCGACGCCTCATTCCGTCACAGTGAGCCGCTCCAGCGGCATATCAACTTTTTCTACTCCCATGGCGGAACGTACAAGATTGTCAACGGTAACCTGCTGTTTCACGGCTGTATTCCGATGTCGGAGAACGGTGAGTTTCAGGAGTGCATGATTAACGGTCGTGCCTACGCCGGGAAAGCCCTTCTTGACCAGATCAACTTTGTTACACAACGCGCCTTCTTCTCGGAGACAGAATCGGAGGAGCCTTCATATGCTGCCGATTTTATGTGGTACCTTTGGTGCGGCCCGCGCTCGCCGATGTTCGGAAAAAGCAAGATGGCAACGTTTGAGGGTTTCTTTGTCGACAACAAAGAGTTGCGCAAGGAAAAGATGAACGATTACTATCGTCTCAGCGAAGATGAAGCCATTTGCGACAAGATTTTCCGGGAATTCGGCATGGATCCGGATATTTCCCATATCATCAACGGACACGTACCGGTCAAGATCAAAGACGGTGAAACACCCGTCAAGGCGAGCGGTAAACTCTTTGTTATCGATGGCGGAATTTCCAAGGCTTATCAGCCGAGGACCGGAATCGCCGGCTACACAATGATTTTCAACTCCCACCATCTCGCGCTCGCCGAGCACACCAGCTTCGACCAGATTGAAAATGACGATGGCAGCTACACGCCGAAAATACAGATCGTCGAACCGATGCCACGACGTTTAAAGATTGCAGATACCGATCTCGGTGCCGAACTTGAAGAGAAAATCAAAGACCTTCGCGCCTTGATCGATGCGTATCGCAACGGTGTTCTCAAGGAGCGAATCGCCGACAGCTAGTACACATCCCTCTACTGGATGACTTGCTCCGGCTCATATGTTGCAATATGGTGTCCGGAAGGTTTTTGCATGTCTGGAAACAGGCCTGTTTCCGGTTGTTTCACGGACAAAAGTTTTAAGGAACACGGAGTTATTGACATATGCCGGAAATGATGTATAATGGTAATAGATGGCATATGTCATAAATTCAAAGGAGGTGCATAGTATGCCAAGAATGGATAGAACCGGCCCGATGGGTGCAGGTCCGATGACCGGAAGAGGTTTAGGACGTTGCACCGGTGCCGAACCGGTACAGTACGGATATGGTTCCGGAATGGGAAGGGGCCGTGGAATGGGAAGAGGCCGTGGGTTTGCCTGCGGACGCGGTTTCGGCAGGGGGTTTGGCCGCGGTTTTGCGATCGATCAGACTTCCTCAAAAACACAAAAAGAGCTGCTCAGTGAACAGAGAGCCTTGTTGCAAAATCAACTCGAAGCGATTGACAGGCAATTAGAAGATCTATAATGAACGTCAGGGATAACCGGAGGACGCTCTGGTTATTTCCGATTGGAATGGAGTTGATGAATTATAGCCAGACCGAGAAAGTGGAGAAACGTTTGTTGTTTGCCTGAAAACAATAGGTTTGGGCCTCTTGATTCGCCTGCCGGCATGGAAAACCATGTGAAAATGACCGTAGATGAGTATGAGACCATAAGACTTATCGATTTGGAGGGCCTTACTCAAGAAGAGTGTGCTCAGCAAATGGAGGTTGCTCGCAGTACCATCCAAGGCATTTATATCAAGGCCAGGGAGAAACTGGCGGAATCATTGGTAAATGGCAAAACATTGCTGATTGAGGGCGGGCAGTACCGCCTTTGCGAGGGTTTGGAGAATGATCGCGGCCGTGGTTGCCATGGGCGTAGACATGGCAGATGCTTTAACAATGGAGCAGGCCGTAGAAGAGGTCGCGGAAGAGAATGATTAAAATCAAAAACGAAACGGAGGATTCTTTATGAAAATAGCAATTCCGGTAGATGAGAAAACTTTGGAGTCGAATGTGTGTTTGTCCTTTGGGCGTGCCCCCTATTTCCTCATCTATGATGTCGAAACCAAAGAAAGTACTTTTATTGATAACAGTGCGGCGGCAAGCACAGGAGGTGCAGGGATCAAAGCTGCGCAAATGATCGTGGATAACAAAGCCGGTGCGTTGCTTACGCCTCGTTTAGGAGCCAATGCTGCCGGCGTTCTGGAACCTGCCGAAGTCAAAATTTATAAGACGACAGCCGCTTCGGCCAAAGAGAATATTGAGGCTTTTGCTGCCGGTAAACTTTCTTTGCTGGATGAAACACATGCCGGATTTCGCGGACGCGGGAGCAACTAATATGCGAATTGCCGTACTAAGCGGCAAGGGCGGAACAGGAAAGACACTGGTAACGGTGAACTTGGCGGCCGTATCGAAAGAATCCGTATACATAGACTGTGATGTTGAGGAGCCGAACGGACACTTGTTTTTTAAACCCGAAGGTGTTCACGAGGAAGAAGTATCCGTCAAGATTCCGGAAGTGGATGATGAATTGTGCAATGGATGCCGTAAATGTGTTGATTTTTGCAATTTCAATGCCCTTGCCCGTATTCAAAACAAACTGATTATCTTTGATGATGTATGCCATTCCTGCGGCGGCTGCGTTTTGGTCTGCCCCGAAAAAGCGCTGGCAGAAAAGGAAAAGGTTATCGGGCGAATCCAAAAGGGTGTTTCGGATCAGGTTTCGATCTACACGGGGATATTAAATCCCGGTGAAGCGTCGGGGGTTCCTATCGTTAAAAAGCTGCTTGCCGAGGGAGATTCTGAGATCGCGAAACCGATTTTCATTGACTGTCCGCCGGGGAGCGCCTGTATTACAATGGAAAGCATCAAGGACGCGGACTATTGTATTTTGGTGGCTGAACCGACGTTGTTTGGTGTCCATAATCTCAATATGGTATACGAATTGGTCAGATTATTGGAAAGACCCTTCGGTGTGGTTCTCAACAAGTGTTTGGAAGAGGAAAATCCGGCGGAGAAGTTTTGTCTGGAGAAAGACATTAAAATATTGGGACGAATTCCCTTTGAAAATGAGCTCGGAATACTAAATTCAGATGCGGAGATTGTTGCGAACAAAAGCAATCGATACCGGAAAATATTTTCTTCTCTGCTTGACGCGGTGATCAAGGAGGTGTCCCATGCAGCAACTTCTGATTCTTAGCGGTAAAGGCGGCACCGGGAAAACGACGGTCGCAAGCGCGTTTATCAAGCTTTCCGGCGCCAGGGCCTATGCGGACTGTGATGTGGACGCCCCGAACCTGCATCTCATTACCGGATGGGATGCTGAACCGGAGAAAAGAGACTATTATGGGTTGCCAAAAGCGTAAATCGATCCGGGATTGTGTACCGGGTGTGATCAGTGCAGGCAAAATTGCCGATTTGACGCCATTTTAATAGACGAAATATATAAAGTGGATCCTTTTGCATGTGAGGGTTGCTCGGTTTGCGAATATGTTTGTCCTGCGGAAGCCATCACAATGGTCCCGGCAGTGGCCGGGGAATTAATGCTGTATTCAGACGAGGAGAAAACATTCTCAACAGCACAGCTTAAAATGGGCAGCGGAACCTCCGGATTGCTTGTCACCGAGGTGAAAAAACAAATGAAGTCGGCGGCGAAAGCTGACGCCAAACCGGCCATTATCGACGGATCGCCCGGGATAGGTTGCCCCGTGATTGCTTCTCTTAGCGGTGTGGACATGGTTTTGATCGTCGCGGAGCCCTCCATATCCGGGATCAGTGACATGGAGCGTGTGATCAACACAGCAGCAAAGTTCGGAGTAAAGACAGCGGTCTGCATCAATAAATACGACACCAACATTAAAAACACGAAACAGATCAAAGCGTTTTGTGAAAAACAAAACCTGCCCTTTGTCGGCAGCATCCCCTTTGACTCAGACGCAGTCAAAGCGATTAACAACGGTCAAACCATTGTGGACATCGATTGCGCGTCGGGAACGGCGGTCAGGAAAATTTATCACGAAACGATGAATCTGTTTTTCGAAAAGGACCGCCTGTAAGAGGCAAGTCCCGACAAAACCAGAAAATTGGGAGGAAAACGAAAGTGATCAAAATTGCTGTAGCAAGCGACAACGGAATGGTGACCGAACACTTTGGACATTGCGAAGGGTTCGAGGTTTTTGATGCCGAAAACAATCAAATCGTCAAGGGTGAAACCATTGCCAATCCCGGGCATCGGCCGGGGTTTTTACCTAACTTTCTTGCCGATCTTGGTGTCAACGTCATCATCAGCGGTGGCATGGGAATGGGCGCGGTCGAGATTTTTAACGAACGGAACATCGAGGTCGTTATAGGAGCAAAAGGAAGTGCCAGGGAAGCGGCGGAAGCGTATTTGCAAGGCTCCCTCAAGTCTTCCGGTTCGGCTTGTCATGAGCATTAGTATTCATGATGGATGTGGAAAATAAATAAAATTCGGCATGCTTTTTTTGGGCATATCGTGCTTTTGGGCATATGTTAAAACGGACAACACCCTTTCAACAGGGTGTTGTGTGTGTTGCGATTAATTGCTAAACTAGGACCAGAACCCGAATGTCACCCTACAACATATTGATTTGCGTTGATTTGCGGTCCGCACTGAGAGACAATGCAGCGGTGCCGGATGGATGTTGCGTTGCTGTTAATGAAAACGGAGGGTATCTGATGCAAGAACAAGCTGCCAAAATGAAGGACATGCTCGATCCGGCCACGGTGGATGATCTGGAATTGGTATTGTCCGGGCCGGAGAGTTTTGCGCCGCTGACCGAGTCCGACGCCGGAGCGGACGACGAGGTGCAAAAGATTAATACCTGCTGTCGGGCCTGTATTTCCAACTGCGGTGTGATTGCCCATGTCCGCAATGGGCGGGTCATCAAGCTGGAGGGCAACCCTGAGGACCGGATGAGCAAGGGTGCCATGTGCGCCAAAGGCCTGGCCGGCATTCAGGCTCTTTACCACCCCAACCGCAACAAATACCCCATGCAACGGGTGGGTGAACGTGGAGAAAACAAATGGAAGCGGATTTCCTGGGAAGAGGCCATTGACATTATCGCCCGAAAACTCATGGAAACCCGGGAAAAATACGGTGCTGAGACCGTGTTTTGCTCCACCGGCGGCGGCGGCAATCCGGAAATCTGGAGCATCGCCCGCTTTTGCAATATTTTCGGTACGCCCAATTGGTTTGAGCCGGGCTGCGCGCAATGCTATCTGCCCCGTGTGTTGGCCACCGCGATGATGTACGGCGGTGATGACTCCAGCATTGCCGACTCCAACGCACTGGAGATTTATTTCCCGGAAGACACGGAAATGCAATCTCTTGTGCTCTGGGGTACCGATCCGTCCTACTCCTGTACCGCCAGCGGTGGCGCGGCGGTCGTCGATCTGCGGGCCAAAGGAGTCAAGACCGTGGTGATTGATCCGCGCCTGACACCTGATGCGGCCAAGGCCGACGTCTGGCTGCCGGTTCGCCCGGGAAGCGACGTGGCACTAATGCTGACATGGATCCGCTACATTCTGGACAATCGGCTTTACGATGCTGATTTTGTTCTGCGCTGGACCAACCTACCCTACCTTGTCAATACCGAGACCAACATGCTGCTCAGGGCAGAAACCAGCAACGATCCGGCCAGCCCGGATACTTTCATGGTGCTGGATGCCCGGACCGGTTCGCCCCGGCCGCTGCCGTATCCTTGGGATGACAATCTGGATCCGGTTCTGGATGGCGGTTGCCATATCGACGGTATTGAGTACAAAACCGGTTACCGTCTGCTCAAGGAGCGCGTTGAACCTTATACTCTCGAAAAGGGAGCCGAGCTTTGCTGGCTTGAACCCGACCGTATCGAAAAAGGCATTCGCATGTTTACCGATAATCAGCCGGGCGGATTGGCGCTTGGTGTTGCCACCGATCAGACACCCAATTCGGTCCAAGCCGCCATGGCAGCCAACATCATCGACCTGCTGATGGGCAATGTTGAGCGCCCCGGAGCGCTGATGCAGCGTTTCCGCAAAAGCGGCGTTTTCGATATGCCCAACTACCCGGTACCGATCGCCGCCGGCCGTCTGCCCGATGAGCAGCTGAAAAAGAGGCTGGGCGGAATCGAGCATAAGGGCCTGCACATCTGGTACGCCGGCCATGCCACCAGTATCTTTGATGCTGTTTTGACCGGTGAACCTTATAAACCCAGGATCTGGATCGACCGTTCCGGCAATAAGATGGGTGCGATTGCCGACAGCCATAAAGTTAAACGGGTTATCGATGAGCTGGATTTTATTGTTCATATGTACATGTACCCCACCTCATTTTCAGCCTATGCCGATATTCTGCTTCCGACAACCGAGTGGCTGGAAACCGATATGATGGTGGAAACCTGCAACACCCTTTGCGCCCGGCAGGCGGTGACACACCTGTGGGAAACAATGGATGAAACCGAGATCTGGTCCCGCCTGGCCAAACGTTGCGGCGAGCTGGGCCACGAGGCCTGCCGATTGGCCTTTGATGCCGAATACATGGGCAAAGATCTGCCCTACTGGGAATCGGTCACCGAATTGTGGGATCACTTCCTCAGTCGGATCGATCTTACCTGGGAGCAGCTCAAGCAAAACACACCGTATGAGTATATGTCCAAGGACGAATGGAAAACATATTATGTTTATCAGCAAACGGATCCCCAAACCAATTTGCCGGTCGGATTCAATACTCCATCGAAAAAGATTGAGCTTTATCTGGAAAGCATGATTACCTTGGGCCGGACAGGACTGCCCTTTAGCGCTTGTGAATTGGAGCCGGCTACCCGGGATTATGATCCTTTGCCGTATTTCCTTGAGCCCTCGGAGAGCCCCTTGGCCGGCAGTGAACTGGTCAGGTCATTCCCGCTGGTTATGACCAACGGCCGGGTTCCGTTGTATCACCATACGACACTGCGCAACGTTCCTTGGATGCGCGAGCTCTACCCGGTTCCGGAACTGCTGATCCACCCGACCGATGCGGAAAAATATGCCGTTGAGCACGGCGACTGGGTCTGGATCGAATCCCTGCGCGGTAAAATCAGAGCCCTTGCCAGCCTGACCCAAGGCATCATGCCCGGTGTCGTCTTTATGGAACGGTTCTGGAATCCGGAGACGCTGGATAGTAAAACCCGTGGTTGGCAGGAGATGAATGTCAACGTTCTGACCAAAGCCGATGCCCCGTTTAATGATGTCGTCGGAACCTACACACTGCGTGGCATTTTGGTCAAGGTGTATAAAGCCGACGGTCCACCGGAAGGGATTTGGCAAAAACCGGAGGATTTCCGGGTCTGGCTGCCGGAACCGGCTGATCCGACAAAGGAGGTCCGTTTATGAAACAGAGCGTTCAGAACATTATGGTGATCGATCTCGACCGTTGTATCGGCTGTATGGCCTGCCAGGTTGCCTGCAAATTGGAAAATGAAGTGGCCCTTGGCGCCGATCGGATCAGGGTGCTGACCATCGGCCCTACCGGAACCTATCCCGACCTGCAGATGTATTTTCTGCCCGTCATGTGTCAGCAGTGCGAAGAACCGCCCTGTGTAGCGGTCTGTCCGACCGGTGCCAGCTACCGACGGACCGAAGCCGGCGACATCCAGATCGACAGGGACATCTGCATTGGCTGCCAAAGTTGCTATCGCGCCTGTCCCTACGCATTGAACATCTTCAATAACGAACTGCGCATTATGGACAAATGCGATCAATGCGCTCACCTGCAGAAAATTGGCGAGAAACCCGCCTGTGTGAAAAATTGCCCCGGCCGCGCCATGTTTTTTGGCGATGCCAATGATCCGGACAGCGATGTGTCCCGAATCCTGTGCGAGACCGATCCTGCTCATGTTCATACCTTGCCGGATTCCGGCAATCGCCCTATGACGCGCTACATTTTGCGCAAAAGCGACTGGGTCGAGATCATGCCTCAGGAGGTTCCTGAACCGGTCAACAGGAGACGGCAGCGATGAGCATGCATGATTCGCAACGGACCTGGCTGAGAAGCCGGCAAATCATGTACCGCCTGCTGAGTCGTCTATACTGGCGCGAGGTCGATGAAATCCTGCTGGTCAGCCTGAAAAAAATGTCGATCCCGGCAGACTGCGCCGATCATGCCCTGCAGGACGGCTGGAATTTGTTCGGAGAAGCCGTTGCCGGATTAAGCGATGAATGCCTGGAGGATCTTGCCGTTGATTTTGCCGTTACCTTTCTGGGTGCCGGGACGGCCAAGGCAGCTTTGATGGCCCTGCCTTTTGCCTCCGTATATACCAACTCCAGGCGAATGTTGATGCAGGATGCTCGTGACAGAGCCGTCGCGGCTTATCGGGCCAAAGGGCAGCAGGCCGGTTTGCATCCGGACGGCCTGCCCGAAGACCATCTGGCTGTTTTGCTGGATTTCATGGCGTTTTTGTGCAGAACGGACGAAACGACCGTAGCCGATGACGTCCGGATGCAATCGGTGCTACAGGAGCAACAGGTGTTTCTGGAGCAGCACCTGCTTAATTGGATCGGATTGTTCTGCGAGGATGTTGTCAAACTGGGCAGAACATCATTCTATCGTGCTGTCGCACGTTTAACCGAAGCCTATTTGCAATTTGATGTCCGGCAGATCCGAAATCTGCGACAGCCGGGCGTAATTTGTGCAGCATCGACTGTAATATGAGGAGGGTCGCTTATGGGGTACCGTGTAAGCTATGAACAAGCGGATAGGTTGCTGCAGACCTGGCAAAAACAATACCGGATTTATGCACCGAAGCGCTTTGCCGGACGAGGCTGGAAGCCGGGTACCGATATGATTCGATATGGCGAAATACAATCTTTTCGGGATGTGGCCTACACCGAACAGTCTCATTTTTCACCCAAGGATGTTGTGGCGCCGATCATGCAAACCATGCTGTCTTTCACCGCTGATGAGGTGAAGGTCAGCAGTATCGATGACAGGGGGATTCTGCTTCTGGCTCGGCCGTGCGATATCCACGGCATTCACCGGTTGGACAAGATTTTTCTTAAAAACGGCGGCCAAGCTGATTTTTATTATCAGCGCTACCGCGAGAAAGTAAAATTTGTCATGATCGAGTGCCGTGAAGGCTGGGATCATTGTTTTTGCGTATCAATGGGTGCCAACCGGACCGATGATTACAGCATGGCTGTTCGTTTTGGGCCTGACGATTTGCTTATTGAGGTTCGGGATGAGGATTTTGCCGATTCGCTTGCGGGTCTGCCGGCAGTGGATTTTACGCCGGAATTTGTCAGTCAGGACAAAAAACCGGTGCAATTGCCTGTTATCAAGAATCCGGAACAACTGAAGGCCGCCTATGATTTGCCAATGTGGGCGGAATACAACGACCGGTGCATCAGTTGCGGAAGTTGCAATACCGTGTGCACGACCTGCAGCTGTTTTGACACGATCGATGTCATTTTCAGCGAAACCAGCCGGGACGGTGAGCGCCGCCGCGTCTGGTCATCCTGCATGTTGGAGAGTTTCAGCACTATGGCCGGTGGGCATGCGGTTCGCAAAACACCGGGTGAACGCATGCGGTTCAAGGTTCTGCATAAGGTACACGATTATCGGTCACGTTTCGGCGGTGACGAGCACATGTGCATTGGCTGTGGTCGTTGCGACATCCGCTGTCCGGAGGACATTTCTTTTGTTGACGCTGTCAATCGTTTGAGCGCAGCGATGGCCGGCCAAGCCGTGGTTGTCGGCACAAAGGAGGAGATTTGACGATGGAGAACATCATGCTGCCGTCAGGGGCCAAAATAATCGACATCATTCATGAAACCACAGCGGAATATACTTTCCGCGTTGCCTACGACCAACCGATCCGCCATGGCCAGTTTTTCCAGCTTTCCATCCCTAAAGTAGGCGAGGCGCCCATTTCGGTCAGCGCCAAAGGGGAAGGCTGGATCGAATTTACCATTCGCAAGGTCGGGCGGTTGACCGAAGGGCTTTTCGGCCTGCAACCCGGACATACGATCTTTCTGCGCGGGCCGTACGGCAATTATTTTCCGATCGAATCCTTTGATAACAAGGCGCTGGTGGTCATTGCCGGCGGAACCGGTTTGGCCGCGGTCAGGAGCCTTCTCAGGCACTATGCCGATAACCGAGCCGACATCCGGGATGTCTATCTGATTGCGGGATTCAAAGATATCAACAGCGTTCTTTTCACCCAAGATCTTCAGCGGTTCCGGGAAACTTTCAATACCATTGCCACGCTGGATAATATGACCGCGCCCGGTTTTTCCACCGGACTGGTCACCGCACACATTCCATCCATTCCCTTTGCCGAGCTTGGAGACTGTAATGTTGTGATCGTCGGTCCGCCCCTCATGATGCGTTTTGCCTCGGAGGCTTGTATCAAAAATGGAGCCGACCCTGACAACATGTGGCTGTCTTTTGAACGCAAAATGTCCTGTGCGGTAGGCAAGTGCGGCCATTGCAAGATCAATGAGACCTATGTCTGTTTGGAAGGACCTATTTTTCGTTACACCAAAGCCCAAGAATTGCTTGACTAGATATTAATTTACCGGCGCAGCTTTCAAGGTTTTAAATCCGGGGCTCTCGAGCAGCGAGCCATCCGGCAGGCACCAGAGGGCTTCGGTTTGCTCAAATGACTCCAGCAACCTGAGGCCCGCTTCGTAAGGCAGACAGAATAACGCCGTGGACAGAACATCGGCCAGCCCGGCGTCAGGTGTGACGACAGTAACCGAAAGGTAATTGTTTTCCGGGAACAAGGTGTCGACGTCGATAATGTGGTGGTAGCGCCGGCCGTCTACTTCATAGTACCGTTCATAGCTTCCGCTGGTGGCCACCGAGAGGTCGTGGATGTTCAGGACCGCCAGAAAATCTGCGCCCGGGCCAACGGGATTTTCGACGCCGGCCCGCCAAGGCTCCGGCTTCTGATTCCGATAACCAATGGCGCGCACGTTTCCGCCAACCGATATCAGCAGATGCTTGCTGCCACGGGCTTCGGCCGCTTGGGCGGTTTGTTCGACAGCATAGCCTTTGGCAATGGCGCCCACGTCAAGTGACATTTCCGGGTCGCAAAGTTCGACGGTGTTGTTCCAAGGGTCAACGATCAGATTTGCGATGTTGGTGTGGCGATCGGCTTCTTTGAGAACTGCCGGATCCGGAACTTGGGCTGCAGCCGGATCGGCCAGACCGACTGTCCGATGGTTATGCCAAATTTTCAAAACCGAACCCATGGCGACATTGACTCTGCCATGGGTTTTTTCACACATTTCCAGAGAAAAGAGCAACAGATCAATGATTTTTCGGTCAACCGGGACCGGACCCTGGCCGGCTCTGTCATTAACATCCTTGAGATTGGTCACCCCGGGATAGCTGTTGTAGATATCAAACAGTTGATGGTACATTTCCAAATCGTCTTTGATGCACCGGATCTGTTTCTCGAAATCGGCGCGATTTGCGGCATAGCCCACGACTTGGGTCAGCGTGTCAAAAAGGCCGATGAACTCAGCCTCGTGTTTGACCGATTCGGCAGGTGCACAAGCTGAGCCGGCCAGAACCAGCAGGCAAATCAAGATCCAAGGCAGGCTTTTTTTACATTTCATCAACATAGATTACTTTCCACCACCCGTATTTTACCATGTGTTAAACCCGACCGGCAGAACCTGTACCATTCTTTGTCAAAGACGCAATGAAAGTAGTATAATACCATTGATATGTACAAATAATATACTGAATTTGGAGGGAAGCTTTGTGAGTAAAAAGATTGTTGCTTTCAGTTGTGGCAGACGTGGTGGCAACACCGAAATCTACATCAAGGCAGCCTTGCTGGCAGCCAGCAGGATGGGAATCAAGTGTGAACTGATCCGTTTGAATGAGTGCAATCTGATTCCCTGTAAAAACTGCCTGCGCGGCCCTTGTTACGCCAAAGGCCCCGGCGCCTGTATTCTCAAGGATGATGGCGTCTGGCTGGCTGATAAGTTTTTAGAAAGCGATGGCTATATTCTGGGTGCGCCGGTCTGGTCACTGTCGCCGACAGGAATTGTGACTGTTTTCCGGGATCGGATTTTCGGCCCCAAAATGGATCTGGCCGCCTGGGAGATGAACGGGATTCCGGACTGGGCCAATGGTCGTAATCTGCAGAGACCGGGAGCCCTTATTTCAGTAGGCGGCGCTTTGACGGAGAACTGGACCAGTCTTGGTTTGGCTACACTTTATACAACGACATTCTCGACGCAGACCAATGTTGTTGATCATATGAACGTCTATCAAGTTGCGGACTATGGCGAGGCAC
>JAAYPL010000183.1 GCA_012519875.1 Clostridiaceae bacterium
AATTCTTTCCACAAAACCTTCCAGATATCGCCGGGCTGCAACTCACCCAAAGCCAGCCCCCTGATGACCAGCGTCGAGGATTGCGATCCGGAATTTCCACCCGTATCCATCAGCATGGGAATAAAAGACGCCAGGATAATCACCGATTGCAAAGCGTTTTCGTATCTTTTGATTATCCCTCCGGTAAAAATAGCCGAAAGCATCAGGATCAGAAGCCAAGGAATCCTGTGTTTGGCCAACACCCAGTTGCCGGTTTTCAAGTATTCCTTCTCCGACGGCTGCATGGCCGCCATCTTTTGAATATCTTCGGTGCTTTCCTGATCAATGACGTCCAGGACATCATCTACGGTTATGATGCCGACCAGCCTGTTTTCGGTGTCCACCACCGGCATTACGTAGTAGTCATATTTTTTAAATAAGTTTGCGACCTCTTCCTGGTCATCGTGGGTGTTAATGGCCAGCACATCACTATCCATGATGTCCCGGATAATTGTTGCGTCATCATTTAAGACGATGGTGCCGAGGGAGATCACACCTTCCAGGATACGACGGCTGTTAATAACATAGCAGGTATTGATCGTTTCCTTATCATGACCGTTGGCTTTGATATATTGAACGGCCTGCCCGACCGTCATTTCTTTTTTCAGATCAATGTACTCAATGGTCATGATGCTGCCGGCAGAATCCGCCGGATACCTTAAAAACTGATTAATCAGCAGCCTTGTTTTTTCATTGGTGTTTTTTAAAATCTTTTTCACGACGTTGGAAGGCATTTCTTCCAGAAAATCAATGACATCATCCATAAAAAGGTCGTCGATGATGCTCATGGCCTCCTGGTCGGTCATCGATTCGACCACATATCTTTGCAGTTCCCTTGACATGTGCGTAAAAACGTCCGAAGACAGATCTTTAGGCAATATTCTAAAGATAATCAAAAGTTTTTTCTGGTCTATCTCTTCAAACAATTGCGCAATGTCAACGACCTTGAGCCCGGCCATTTTGTTTCGTGCCTCGATGTATTTCCCTTGCTCGACAAGGCTGAAGATTTCTTCTCTCATGATGTAGCCCTCCCTTTTTCAGTATCATCGACTTGCAGCAAATCAGGAACGTGTCCCTCGCTTGACCATTTTCAACAAAACACAGGCAACAAAAAGCCGCCCGAAAGGACGGCTTCAAATCAAGGACGCAGACAACTCACTCCATCAGCATAAGCGCACAATGGATGATCGCCGGTCACAAGCGCCGTCATATCGGTCTGTTTTTCCCCGCAGGATGTAGAAATCACCGGGCAAACTTCGAGGGTCACCGTCCATTGTCTCACTTCCTTTCGATCGGCATGTCATTCTAGCATGGTAATCGCCGCAGCGTCAAACTTGCTTGTGAAAGGTCACTGCTCCGGGGGCTGGCTTTCCAGGGAGACCCTGTAGCGCCCTTCCTCAACAACCGAACCGGACCCGGTCTCGAAGGAAAGATGCAGGTCGCCTTCAATAAATAAGGCATCCTTTTCCTCGAGAATGCGTCCGGAAAAGTCGAGGCTCGCACTGCCCTGGATAGAAGGGTCATCGTCGATGGTCTCTGTGTGCGTGAGATGGAAAACGCCGTCTTTTAACCCGGTCAGCAACATGTGATCCGATGTCTGCTGATCGTTTTTGAAGTCGGTACTGCTGATGTACATCCCCGTTTCAATATCAACGTCGATGTACCAGCTGCCATCTTCTTCGATGGTAAATTCCATTTCCGCCGGCCGGGAAAGAATTTTGTCAATGATTTCGGAGAAATTGTCCGGGAGCTGATCCGGAGGAAACTGATCAAACCCCTCCATTTTGGTAAACTGCATTTCGCCGAGCCAAGTTCCTACAATATCCTCCAGTGTCGCATCTGTTTTCAGGAAGTCTTGAGAAATATGAGAAACAGATGTGGTTTCGGCCGGACGGGATTCGGAAATGCCCGGAGTCGGCGTTTTGCGGTCTCCGGTAGGAAGGCTTCCGGGTGGTTTGCCAAACATCAAAACAACCACGGCAATTCCGGCAGCCAGAAGGAAAAGACCGATCATGCCCGCAAGCAAAACACCCTTCCGGCCACCTTTGCGTTTGCCCGGTATGCTGCCGGCCGCGGTGCCCGGCACGGCATACGGCATCCCGGACATAGGAGAAGGCGACCAAGGCTGAGCATATTGTGTTCCGACCGGTTGCGGCGGAGCCATCGGGGCCGGGGGTTGCTGAGATGGTGCCCCGGCGTCTCTTCTGGTACCGCAAGCGGAGCAGAACAGAGCATTTTCGGCAAGGGGTGTACCGCAATGACCACAGTATCTTTGCGTCATAATCATACTCCTTTATCAGTCTTGTTTGGTACCGGTGAGCGAAAACGTATACGAAGCCACGGTGCTTTCATATGTGCTGTTCCCTTCGCATGTAATCGCCTTGCCTTCTTTTTTGAAATACAGCGTCCACGCGCCGCCGGCAACACCTCCAACGGCATCAAGATAGAGCGCGCTGTCTTTCCATCTGCCGCGAAAGAGTACGGTATCCAGATCCGTGTTCGGCACAACAAATTTGATTTCGGCAATTTCTTCTTCAGGTTGGACCCGCGTGATGACCATCGTGCCGGTATAGGTTCCATCTGTCGTTGCCATGTACTTTTCGAGTTCTTTTTTATACTGTTCCACATACTCTTCCATTCCGGGAACACCTTCAACCCCTTTCAGCAGGGCAAGCAGCGAGTCTATGGCTTCGCTTTTAAAACCCGAGACATCCTGCCGTATATCATAGCTGCCAAGGATGTCCTCAAAAAGCAGGGTATCGTCTTGGGTGTATTTTTCTCCGTCGGGGCCGTATTCCGTTTTACCGCCGTCCATTTTGAT
>JAAYPL010000184.1 GCA_012519875.1 Clostridiaceae bacterium
GAAATCAAACGCATAGAGATGTGGCTGAATACTTATCCTCGAAAGATTTTGGATTACAGAACACCGTTAGAAGTATACAGGTTGGTTTCTTAACATTGGGCGACACTTAATGTTGCATTCCGCGAGTACGGGTTACATTAAGAAACTTGCTGGAAGATTGTGTGAGAATCTGTTAAAATAATTCGAATTGTTTTTCAGCTGCAGACACAACTGTTTTTTGGAGTCAAAAATGCTTACGGATATATTTTCCTTGAACGGCGATGAACCGTCGTCAATCGATCGCAATATGAAGGGAGATACTTAAGAATGAATCACATCCTTTACGAAGAAACCGGCCAGATCGGTCTGGTCACAATCAATCGGCCCAAGGCACTGAACGCCTTGAATTCCGAAATTCTGGCCGAGCTGTCGGCTGCTTTCGATGCCATCGACACGCAAAAAATCCGATGTGTTGTTCTGACCGGTGCCGGCGAGAAGGCTTTTGTTGCCGGTGCGGACATCGGGGAAATGCGTGATCTGGACTCTGCCGGCGGGGAAAAATTCGCCAGAACCGGCAATGCCGTATTTCGTAAGATTGAAACATTTCCTCTGCCGGTCATCGCGGCGGTCAACGGCTATGCTTTGGGCGGCGGTTGCGAATTGGCCTTGAGCTGCGACATTCGGATCTGCTCAGAACAAGCCGTTTTCGGCCAGCCGGAGGTTGGTTTGGGCATCACCCCGGGATTTGGCGGCACGCAGCGCCTAGCGCGGTTGGTGGGTTCCGGAAATGCCATGGAACTGATCCTGTCCGCAAGAAACATCAAGGCGGATGAGGCCTGTCGAATCGGTCTGGTCAATCGCGTCTGTCCGCCGGAAGAGCTGATGGAGACCGCGATGAAATTGGCCGGCCGGATTGCCGGCAATGCGCCGGTGGCGGTCCGGGCCGGGAAAAAAGCCATTCATGAAGGCCTGCAGGTCGATATTGAAGCCGGCCTGGCTATTGAAGAAAAGCTCTTTGGCAGCTGCTTTGCCACGGAAGATCAAAAAGAAGGCATGACGGCTTTTCTGGAGAAGCGGAAAGTAGAAAAATTTAACAATCGATGATAGTGAGGGAGAAGAAAATGAAAATTGGTGTTATTGGTGCCGGGACCATGGGTGCCGGCATCGCTCAGGTTTTTGCTCAGGTTGAAGGCTATGAAGTCAGGCTGTGTGATCTCAACGAGCAGCTTGCTGCCAATGGTAAGAACAGGATTGCCCAAGGATTTGCCAAGCGGATTGCACGGGAAAGAATGACCCAGGCAGATGCGGATGCTATTTTGTCCCGCATTACAACCGGTGTTAAAACAATCTGTGCGGATTGCGATCTGATCGTCGAAGCGGCTGTGGAAGATCTGGCCATCAAACAGCAGACGTTCAAAGAATTACAGGACATAGTCGGTCCGGAAGCAATTTTTGCCACCAACACATCGTCCTTGTCTATTACGGCCATCGGTGCCGGTCTGGATCGGCCGGTCGTCGGAATGCATTTTTTTAACCCGGCACCGGTCATGAAGCTTGTTGAGGTTATTGCCGGGCTCAACACCCCGGCCGAATTGGTGGAACGGATTCGTGAAATTTCCCTGGCCATCGGTAAGACGCCGGTCCAGGTAGACGAAGCCGCCGGCTTTGTCGTCAACCGTATTCTGGTTCCGATGATCAACGAGGCGATCGGCCTTTATGCGGATGGCGTGGCCAATGCCGAGGACATCGACACGGCCATGAAACTTGGTGCCAACCATCCGATGGGACCGCTGGCGCTGGGCGATTTGATCGGTCTGGATGTCGTGCTGGCCATCATGGAAGTCCTGCAGGCAGAAACCGGTGACAGCAAATACCGGCCGCATCCGCTCTTGCGCAAAATGGTCCGTGGCGGCCGGCTGGGCATGAAGAGCGGCCAGGGCTTTTTCAATTACGCAAAATAAGATCTGGAGGAATCGGATATGGACTTTACCTTGAGCAAAGAACATGAAATGGCTCGACTTTTATTTCGCGAGTTTGCCATAAACGAGGTTAAACCGCTGGCAGCTGAAATCGATGAAAACGAGCGCTTTCCGGTTGAGACGGTTGAGAAAATGCGTCAAACCGGCATGATGGGCATTCCGGTACCCCGGGAGTTTGGCGGCCAGGGCTGCGACACCATGACCTATATTCTGGCGGTCGAGGAGTTGTCGCGGGTTTGCGGCACAACCGGTGTTATTCTGTCTGCTCATACGTCGCTGGCCATCGATCCTTTGATGCAATATGGCACCCCGGAGCAAAAGGAAAAATTTCTCAGGCCGTTGGCCACAGGAGAAAAGCTGGGGGCTTTCGGTCTGACCGAACCCAATGCCGGCACCGATGCCGCCGGTCAGCAGACCCGGGCCGAGCTGGACGGAGATACCTATATTTTGAACGGGTCGAAAATCTTTATTACCAACGGCAAGGAGGCGGATATCTACATCATCTTCGCCATGACCGACAAAAGCAAGGGTACGCGTGGGATTTCGGCATTTATTGTCGAAAAGGGAACACCGGGCTTCACTTTCGGCACCAAGGAAAAAAAGATGGGGATCCGTGGGTCGTCAACCTATGAGCTGATCTTTACGGATTGCCGCATCCCTGCTGCCAACATGCTGGGCAGGGAAGGCAGAGGATTCGGTGTGGCGATGGGCACGCTTGACGGCGGCCGGATCGGCATTGGCGCTCAGGCACTCGGCCTGGCGGCCGGCGCGCTGGACACCACCATTGCCTATGTCAAGGAACGCAAGCAGTTCGGGCGGCCGATCGCTAAGTTTCAAAACACGCAGTTCCAGCTGGCTGATATGGCTACCCGGGTGGAAGCCGCGCGGCTTCTGGTCTATAAGGCGGCGCATCTGAAGGATGCCGGCAAAAAATATTCGATGGAAGCGGCCATGGCCAAGCTTTTTGCCTCGGAAACCGCAATGGAGGTCACAACCAAGGCCGTTCAGCTGCACGGCGGCTACGGTTACACACGGGAATATGATGTGGAACGCATGATGCGCGACGCCAAGATAACCGAGATTTACGAGGGAACCTCTGAGGTTCAGCGCATGGTCATTTCGGCCAATATTCTTTAATCGCGGCATGATAAGGAGAGATAAAACGTGAAAATCATCGTTTGCATTAAACAGGTACCGGATACCCACGAAGTCAAATTGGATCCTGTCACGGGAACCCTGATCCGGGAAGGGGTTCCGAGCATTATGAACCCGGATGACAAGGCCGGTCTGGAAGCCGCGCTGCGCATCAAAGACAGCTTGGGTGCCGAAGTTACCGTAATCACCATGGGGCCGTTACAGGCAGATGTCATGCTGCGTGAAGCCATGGCCATGGGTGCCGACCGGGCCATCCTCATTTCAGACCGTGCCTTTGGCGGTGCCGATACCTGGGCAACCTCCCTGACTCTGGCCTCGGGAATTCGCCGGTTGTCTTACGATCTGATCATCACCGGGCGCCAAGCAATCGACGGTGACACGGCCCAGGTCGGGCCGCAGATTGCCGAACATTTGGGAATACCCAATGTTTCCTATGCCGAATCGCTGCAGGTGGAAGACGGTCATGTCATCGTCAAGCGCCAGTACGAGGATCGTTACCAATTGGTCAAGGCCAAGATGCCCTGTCTGATCACCGCACTATCCGAGTTGAACAAACCCCGGTATATGACTCCGGGTGGAATTTTCGCCGCTTACAGGGAAAAAGAAGTGCAACTTTGGACGGTTGACGACGTCGAGGTCGATCGGGAACAAATCGGCCTCAAAGGTTCTCCGACCCGTGTCCTGGAATCCTTTCCAAAGAGCATCAAGCCGGAGGGAACCAAAATCATACCGGACACAGAAGAAGAGGCGGCGCAGTATATCCTGGACCGGCTGAAGGAAAAATTCGTATTTTAAAGGAGTGCAATTATGAACTTGCAGGACTATCAGGGCGTTTTTGTTTTTATCCAACAGGTTGACAATCAGGTGACCGGTGTTTCCTACGAATTGCTGGGTCGTTCCCGTGGCTTGGCTGAAGATCTCGGTACCGAAGTTACGGCCGTGATCATCGGCGATGGCGTGGGCTCATTGACCGGCAAATTAGGTGAATTCGGCGCCGATCGCGTGGTTGTTGTCGATCGCCCCGGCTTGAGAGATTACATGACCGAGCCTTATACCCAAGCCATCAGCGCAGTTGTCGAGAAATACAAACCGGCAATCCTTTTATTCGGTGCAACAGCCATCGGACGTGACCTTGCTCCACGTGTTTCCGCCCGTGTCCGTACGGGTCTGACAGCTGACTGCACCAAGCTGGAGATTGATCCGGACAGCAAAAATTTGCGCATGACACGGCCGGCTTTTGGCGGCAATATCATGGCTACCATTTTGTGTGCCCGGCACCGGCCGCAAATGGCCACCGTCCGGCCGGGCGTGATGCAGAAGATCAAACCGCGTACGGGCTTTGTACCCCAGGTGGACTTATTTGAGCCTGATCTGGCAAAAAACAATAAATATGTTGAAATTCTTGAAACCGTCAAAAAGACCGGCTCCAAAAGAGATATTCAGGATGCACGCATTCTGGTCTCGGGTGGCCGCGGCGTTGGCTGTCCCGATGACTTCAGCCTTTTAGAGGATCTGGCCGACGCTCTGGGTGCGGGTGCGGAAGTATCATCCTCTCGAGCCTGCGTTGATGCCGGTTGGACCGAAAAAGGCATGCAGGTCGGACAGACCGGCAAGACCGTTCGCCCTCATGTTTATTTTGCTCTCGGCATTTCCGGCGCGATTCAGCATTTGGCCGGTATGGAAGAGTCGGAGATCATTGTGGCCATCAACAAAGATGAAACGGCTCCGATCTTCGATGTCGCCGATTACGGGGTTGTAGGAGACCTTCATAAGATTTTGCCGATCCTGGCCGAAAAAATCCGGACCGAAAAAGCCGCCAGAGCATAAACCGGTTTCCTGCATTAACATGCACCTTGTGCCGGATTCGGGCACGGGGTGCATTTTTATCCTGTTGCAGCGGCGCCGACAGCAAAAAATGACCTTAGCAAACAGCGCAGCGGCGGTCCGAAAAAAAGCTGATCCGTAGTGACATTGTCAGGGTTGCAGCATGACAAGGTTTCTTGTTATCGCTGCCATTACCGTTCGGCTGTGAGGTCGGCGGCGGTGGCCTGCCGCAGGCTGGATGGGGTTGAGCCTCGAATTTCAGAAAACACGCGGTTAAAGGTTCGGATGCTGTTAAATCCGCATTCAAAGGCGATTTCGGTAATGGGTCGATTCGAGGATGTGATCAGGCGATGGGCCTTGTCGACCCGTAATGCATTTAAATATCGCTTGAAGGTTAGACCGGTCGACATACTGAAGAGACGGGAAAAATAAAACGGACTGATGTTAAGGTGTGAGGAAATGTCCTTCAGCGTTAGTTCTTGTTCATAATTTTCATTGATATAATGAATGGCCTTTTGCAATAGGCGCTTGCTGCCATGTCCCAGCAAACTGGGCTCCAGCTTGGCCGACGATTCGGGGCAGATTCTGAGAAAACGGCTGGCCAGCTCGGCCAGCCGCCCTCTGACAATTGTTTCATAGGATTTGTCCTTGTTGTTGACCTCATGATAAATGACGTTAAAGCAATCGCGCAGCCAGTCAGCCGTGCCCCGATCGAAGTCATCGCTACAGGCTTTTCGATTGATAACGGTGTCGGCAAGCGTCATTTGGTCAATATCCATTAAACCATCGAGCATTTCCGGTCGGAAGACAATGATTAAAACTGTTGAACCCCGGTTTTTACTATCATAATAGTGGATGTCGCCGTGTCCCAGCATAACCATGTCACCAGCCTCCAGCACATGGTAACCGGAATTGAGACCCAAGCCGAGAGATCCCTCTTTGACCAAGACAAACTCCACCTCGGTATGCCAATGTGCAAGAAAATTGATATTGCGGAACATCTCCGCGGTAACCGGCATTTTGTCAGGATACTCACGATTCTCGAGATAGGCCATTTTCAGCTCCTTGGGTTTGTATTGGATTGGCTTTATTATAGTGGGGACAGCAAAAAATGTCTAGTTGCTGATATAAATTGGCAAGCTGATCAAAGCGGTCTTTGATATAATAAACAAAAGTACCTGTAAACAGGGACAACCAGCATAGTATAATGTAGATGTAGACCATCAGCCAAGATGTATTAACCAAGAAATTATTAAGGAGAGGTGAAGATTAATGTCAAGACCAGTAACATTATTTACCGGACAGTGGGCCGACCTGCCTTTTGAGGAAGTCTGTCGCCTGGCCAAGGAAATGGGATTCGACGGAGTGGAGATTGCCTGCTGGGGCGATCACATGGACGTCCGCAAGGCCGCAACAGACCCGGCTTATGTGGCCGACCGCAAACGGATCCTGGCCGAAAACGGTCTGATCTGTCAAGCGCTGGGTGCGCATCTCGCCGGCCAATGCGTCGGTGATCTTTGGGACAAGCGCCTGGATAATTTTGCGCCGGATGCCTACAAGGGCAAACCGGAGGAGATCCGTGCGTGGGCCATCGAGGAGATGAAGTTTGCCGCCAGGGCGGCTAAGGCCATGGGCTGCAGTGTTGTCACCGGTTTCATGGGTTCTCCGATTTGGAAGTTCTGGTATTCATTCCCTCAGACTCCCGAATCCATGATCGAGGAAGGCTATGATGAGATCGTTGAGCTCTGGACGCCGATTCTTGATGAATTCGCCGCCTGCGGGGTTAAGTTTGCTCTCGAGGTTCATCCGACCGAGATTGCGTTTGACTTCTATACTTCGCAAAAACTGTTCCGTGAAAAATTCAAAGACAACAAAACCCTCGGCATCAACTTTGACCCCAGCCATCTGATCTGGCAGGGAATCGAGCCGCATCTTTTCATCCGTGAATTCGGCGATTTGATCTATCACGTTCATATCAAAGACGCACTGGTCAATCTCCATGGCACAGAGGGTATCCTGGGTTCTTTCCTGACCTTCGGTGATGTACGCCGTGGATGGAACTTTGTGTCCCCCGGCCACGGTAGTGTTGACTTCGAACTGATCATCCGCGAGCTCAATGCCATCAACTACCAAGGTCCGCTGTCGGTCGAGTGGGAAGACAGTGCGATGGATCGTGTGTTCGGTGCCAGAGAGTCTTGTGAAATGGTCAAACGGATTGACTTTGACCCGTCCTCGGTTGCTTTTGACGACGCATTGAAAAAATAAGAGGAAGGGATAAAATATGGATACTCAATTTGCCAAACTTCTCCAAATCGGAATCATTGTCGAGGACGCTGAGGCTTCTGCCAAGCGTTTCGAAGAGGATTACGGCATGGGTCCTTGGAATCTTGTAGATTTTGGCCCGAAACTTTTCCCCAAAATGCTGGTCAACGGTAAGCCCGGCATGATCGAAGGCAAATTTGCTTTCTGCAAGGCCTACGGCATTGAGATTGAGCTGATTCAGCCCATTAACGACAGTCCGTACAAAACCTGGCTGGAAGAGCACGGTCCCGGGATTCACCACATCGCCGTTATCACCCGCGATTCCTTCCACGATGTCATTGCCGAGCACGAGCAGAAAACCGGCAAAAAGCCGTGGCTGTGGTGCAAGGAGGACAACGGCAAGGAAAACGAAGGCATGGAATTTGCCTATCTCGACTTGGTAAAAGAACTGGGCATTTTTGTCGAGATCTACAACGAGGAGCGAGAAGGCGGTCTGCCGGCGTAAGTTTGCGCCGACACACAAACCTTGTTAATTAAAAATCGGGATCCAATTCAAAATGCAGAATTGGGTCCCGGTTTTGTTGTGCGCCTGTTTGTTTAATTGGCCAGGATGGCCTGCCAGATCCGATCGTAGGTGGAATCGATCGCTTCGCTGGAATAGTAGATTTCCAGACTCTGCATGGTTTCGTCATCGGGATAGTAGCTGAGATTGTTGATTATTTCTGCGGGCAGGCCTTTCAGTGCTTCGGTATGAGGTGTCGAATAACCGACATAGACCGCATTGATCAGGGCGATTTCCGGTTCGTAGAGGAAGTTGATGAAATCATGCGCTCCATCCGGATTGGCGGCATTTTTGGGGACGCAGAGCATGTCAACGGATAAGTTGGAACCTTTAGGCAGAACATATTGCAACTTATCCGGATCTTCCTCGGCTTCTTCGAGCCGGATCTGGCAGACAACATGGTCGCCGGACCAGACCACGCCGGCAAGCAGCTCGCCACTGACATATTTATCCTTAAGCTCATCGATGCCGACCAGCGGACGGACATTTTTACGCTGATCGATAAGCAGGTTCTTTGCTTGATCCAATTCACCGCTGTCAAGGGTGTTCAAACTGTGGCCGTAATAATTCAGCGCAACACCGATTGACTCACGCATGCTGCTGTACATGCCGATTCGGCTGTCCATGGCCGAATCAAAAAGGATGTCCCAGGCCTCCGCCGGGTCGTTGGTATTGATGGGGGCGATTTCCTCCTGATTGTAAAGCAAGCCGACGGTGCAATACATATAGGGGACAGCGTAGCTGGAAACCTTGTCGCTTAAAGCCTGATCGGAATCGTAGGTCAGGTTTTCCAAGCGGCTGTCCAGATATTTTTTGACATTGGGCAGCCGTGATTGATCCAATTCAAGCAGGCGGCCTTCCTTGATCAGCCGAACCACCATATAATCCGACGGCACCAAGATGTCGTAGCTTTCCGTGTCCAATTTGGCATACATTTTTTCATTATCATCATAGGTCTGGTAATTGACCTTGTACTGCGGGTATGCCGCCTCGAATTCAGCGATGACATCCTTGATCTCATATTCCCGGCCGCGCCAGCTAATGGTGTCGCTTTCCCGACTGATGTATTCTCCCCAATTGTAAACGGTCAGGATGGTTTTCTCGTCGCCGGACCGGCACCCGGAAAGGGTGGCGGAAACGACAACCGCCAGAAGCAACAGAATCAGGACAACTTTTTTCATTTACTTAAATCTCCTTGGTTTTGTTTATCCCGCAGATCGCGGGTCGTGCGAATGTTGACAAGCAATAAAAGGACGAGAACCGTGAGGAACATCAAGGTGGACAAAGCGTTGATCTGCGGATTAACACTTTTTCGCGCCATGGAATAAATGGTAATGGCCAAGGTGGAAACCTGGTTGCCGGCCGTAAAATAACTGATGACAAAATCGTCGATCGACAGGGTGAAGGTCAAAATCAGCGCTGTCACAATTCCGGGCATGATCTCGGGCAGAATTACCCGGATAATGGCCTGGCGCGGCTTGCAGCCAAGATCCAGCGCGGCTTCGAAAAGATTGCGGTCAAGCTGTCGGAGCTTGGGGGAAATGGACAGAATGGCGTAAGGGATGTTAAAAGCAATATGCGCCAGAAGCAAGGTGGCAAAGCCTGTTTTCAGGCCGATAAAGTAAAAGAGCAGCATCAGCGAGACGCCGGTAACCAGGTCGGGAGTAATGTTGGGGATGTAGGTTACATTCATGATCAGATTGCGTAGCCGCCGGTTTAAAGCGTTGAGCCCGATGCAGGTGACCGTGGCGATCACGGTCGAGATCAAGGCGGACACCACGGCGATAATCAGGGTCACCTGCAAAGCTCGCAGAATGTCACTATTTTGGAATAATTTTCGATACCATTCGAGGGTGAAGCCACCCCAGACCGCCCGTGAACGGGCTTTGTTAAAGGAAAAGACAATCAGCACCGCTACCGGCGCATATAAAAAGAGAAAAATCAGGATCATGTAGATGTTTTTGCTGAGCCGTGCGATCATGCCAACAACCCTCCTTCGCTGCTTTCCTGCTCATACTTGGTCAATATTCTCATGCTGGCCAAGACGAATATCATCAACAGGATGGACAGGGCCGAACCGGTCGTCATGTCCCGTGAAACCATGAACTGGCGTTCAATGGCGTTGCCGATCAGCAGGTAACGCCCGCCGCCCAGCAGGTCGGGAATCAAAAATGTGGTCATGGCCGGCATAAAGACCATGTTGATGCCGGACAGGATGCCGGGGAGACTGAGAGGAAAGGTCACACGGAGGAAGGTCCGCGTGCTGTCCGCGCCCAGATCTTCAGCCGCTTCGATCAGGCTGGGGCTGATCTTGACCAGAACCGAGTGAATCGGCAGAACCATAAAGGGCAGATAGTTGTACACCATGCCCAATCCGATGCCAAAGTCATTGTAAATGAACTGAAAAGGCCCGATGCCCAGATAACCGAGCACGGTGTTGACAATGCCCATCGGCTCCAGCAGCGCCAGCCAGGCATAGGTTCGCAGCAAAGCATTCATCCACATCGGCATAATGAAGAGAAAAAGCCAGAAATTGCTTTGGCCGCGCCGCTTGCGCGAATGTTGCGCCAGGATGTAGGCGGCCGGATACCCGACTAAAAGACAAACAACCGTGCTGATCAAGGCGATTTCCAATGATTTGGCAAATACGTTGATATAAATCGGCACCTGCAGATTGAAACCAAAAAGGTCAGCCAGGCCAAACAGGTTGAAGGCGACGGTATTATCGGTGGCAAAAACGTTGCGCAAGCCCTGCAATGTAAAAAACAACCGGCCATCCGCATCATAGGCGGTCAAGGCATAAAAGGCAACCAGCATCAAAGGCGCCACGGTAAAGACAGCCATCCACAAAACATATGGATAGGCCAACCGACGCATCTTCATTACCAGTCGTCCTCCGGAGATTGCTCGGGGAACTTGGCATCCCCGTCCGGAACCGTGGGCTGCCGGTCCGGCGAATGCTCGGATTTTTTCATGATATGAATTTCATCCGGATCGAAAGCCAAGCCGACATGGCTGCCTTCATTTGCCTTCTCGGTACTCTGAACCAGCCATTCATGTTGGTCGGTTTCAATCAACATTTCGTAATGAACGCCCTTGAAAACCACCGAGCTGACCACACCGGAAATACTGTTTTCGGTCGGAGCTTCCAGTCGGACGTCCTCAGGGCGAATGACCACATCGACATCATCGGAACCGGGCCGGGGATCGACGCAGACAAAGGAATGTCCGGCGATTTCAACTTCGAAATCGCGTGTCATGCGACCGGGCAGAATATTGCTTTCGCCGATGAAATCAGCAACAAAGGCATTTTCCGGCTCATTATAAATATCCGTCGGCCGGCCGATCTGCTGAATGACCCCTTCCTTCATCACGATAATGGTATCAGACATGGTCAGGGCCTCTTCCTGGTCATGGGTGACATAGACAAAGGTGATGCCCAGGCTGCGCTGCATATTCTTCAATTCGATCTGCATTTCCTTGCGCATCTTCAAATCCAAGGCTCCCAGGGGTTCATCGAGCAGGAGAATCTGCGGTTTCAGGACAAGAGCGCGAGCAATGGCCACGCGCTGCATCTGGCCGCCTGACAATTGGTCGACCCAGCGTTTGCCATAACCTTCCAGATTGACCTGCCGCAGAGCCTGCTCGACACGCGTGCGAATTTCGGCCCTGGACAATTTGCGCTGGATGCTTAAGCCGAAAGCCACGTTGTCATAGACATTCAGGTGGGGGAACAGGGCGTAACGCTGGAATACCGTGTTGAGCTTGCGTTGGTGCGGCGGGGTGTTGAGAATTGTTTTACCCTCAAAGAAGACATCGCCGGAATCAGGTTGCTCAAAACCGGCCAGAATACGCAAAGTGGTTGATTTTCCGCAGCCGCTGGGACCAAGCAGCGTGATAAATTCGTTGTTGCGGATATAAAAGGTAATATCCTTGAGGACGTGTGCCTCACCAAAATACTTGTTGACGCCGATAACCTCAATAATATGGGAGGGACCGGTCTGGTTGCCAAGGCGGTTCGGGCTCGTCGCGCTTGGCACATCTACTGATTTTCGCTTGTTTTTCCCGAAATAATTCTTCATTCCCAGCTCCCTTGCAAAATATTGCCAAAAAGCGCGTAAGGACATTATACTAACGCCCGGAATTTATGTAAACATCATTTGCCGGTAAGCCCCGTTGATTTTTTCAGCCCGAAGGCTTATGATTCCTTTTGAATGACCGTTGCAGTGGAGGAGACCACATGGCCAATGACCGAATAGAAAAGCAGGGCAGCAGCCCGATTCGCGGTAAAATCACCAAATCCCGCCGGGTTGTGATCAAGGTCGGTACATCGACAATCACCTATGAGAACGGTCGCTTTAACCTGATCAATATGGAGCACCTTTGCCGCTCCATTGCCAACCAAATGAATCAAGGCCGCGAAATCATCCTGGTTTCCTCAGGGGCGATCGGTGTCGGTGTCGGGCGCCTGCGCTTGGCGAAAAAACCCAAAACCATCCGGGAAAAACAAGCCGTGGCTGCGGTCGGCCAGTGTGAATTGATGAGCATGTACAGTCGGCTGATGGCGGAACACAATTATACCGTGGCTCAGATTCTTTTGACCAGAGATGACATTGATGAGAAAATAACCCGTCAGAATATCTGCAATACCTTTGAAGCTCTCATTGAAAAAGAAATCATCCCGATAGTCAATGAAAATGATACCGTTTCGACGCGGGAAATCTATCACAACGGCACCTTCGGCGACAACGACACCCTGTCGGCCATTGTGGCCGCCTTGATTAATGCCGACTTGCTTATTATCTTGTCAGATATTGATGGCCTTTACACCCGTGATCCCAGAACCAGCACCGATGCCCGCCTGATCACGACGGTCGACCGGATCGATCGGACCATTGTGGACAGTGCCGGCGGGGAGGGCAGCCTGAGGGGCACCGGCGGGATGCGCAGCAAAATTTCCGCTGCCCGTATTGCTGTTGATTCCGGCTTGGAAACGGTCATTGCCAATGGATCTATTCCGCAGATCATAGACGATATCCTTGACGGACAAGAAAAAGGCACCTACTTTCGGGTGCCTGAAAAGGATCGATAAAGCAATCCGGTTCAATTTCCATGACCATGCCGGCCGGCAATTCATTTAATCTCCCGGTACGAGGTCGATTATGGGGTCGGTGGAAACGGGCTCGGGGGTCGGCGTCGGCGTCGGTTCCGGCTCATGCAGGATACAGTCGCTGGATGGGTTCAGTATTGCGCCGGGTATGAAATATTCGCTTATGGTTTCAGGGCAGTATGGATTGGCCTTGCTTCCCGAATCTTTGCAGATGGTCATCGTCAGCAATCCGCTGGGCGGCTCAAATTCGATCGGTTCCAGTCCTTCGTGGATCTTGGTCATGGCGTCCTGCCAAATGTGAATGGCATTGGTGCGGTCACCGGAAGGAATCTGGGTAAAGCCCAGACGATTATCGTAGCCGTACCAGACCGCCGCAGAATAATAGGGGGTGTAGCCGCAGAACCAGCGATCACGATAATCATCCGTCGTGCCGGTTTTGCCGGCTGCATAAACGCCGCCAACTTGGCCGCCGATGATCGATGCCGTGCCGCTGACGGTCACATCATGTAAAATCGAAGTCACCACATATGCTGTCGTCGGCTTAAAAATCTCACGAAAAGTCGGCTTGTTTTCTAATAGAACCGTGCCGTCGGCATCAAGCACACGCGTATAAGCGTAGGGCTCGGTATAGATACCGCCATTGGCAAAGGCGCTGTAGGCCGCGGCCATTTCGAGGCTGGTGGTGCCGTATGTCAGAGAACCCAGCCCGAGGGCCGGACCGCTGTCATTGACCTTATCGAAAGAAATGCCCAGATGGGTTAGATACTGTTGCGCGGTATCAATACCCAGCAGTTTCATCAAAACCTGGACAGCGATGGTGTTGGAGGATATCACAACGGCATGCCGCACGGTCATATTGCCGCGATATCCGGAGTAGCTGTTGCGGGGATAAGGTTTGGTAGGCTCGTCCCGATTATAGAATATTTCATGATCATCAAAAATGGTCGAGGCCGAGATGATTCCGGTGTCCAATGCCGGCCCGTAAACAGCCAGCGGCTTGATGCTCGATCCCGGGCTGCGACGGCTGTCGGCCGCCCGGTTTATGATGAAATTTCCTGTTTTCTCACCGTATCCGCCGACCATTCCCTTGATTTGACCCGGGTCCTGATTGGACATGACCACAATGCTGCCATTAGGAGCCTCGGGAAATTCCTCAATCTTGGAACGATCCTTGACAAACAGATTTTCGGTATTAAAAGTCGATTCGATAGCAGCCTGTACATCGGCTGCCATTGTGGTCTCGATCGTCAGGCCATAGTTGTATACCGCAATGGTTGCCATGTCCCGGCTGTAGCCACGCCGTTCAACCAGGTCCTGGATGACCTCCTTGATGACGTAGTCGACGAAGTAGGAATTGATTTGGGTTCCGGTGAGGGTTTGGGGTTTCTGCCGAAAAACCAGCTCGGTGTTCAAAGCGCGCTCGTACTGGCTTTTTGAAATCATTTCCAGCTCGTACATCTTGCCAAGGACGATGCGCATCCGTCGCAAAGCGTTGCGACGACCGGTCTCGGTCATCGGGTTATAGGTTGAGGGGCGATTGGGTACCCCGGCAAGGAAGGCGCATTCAACCAAATTCAGATCGGCTGCGTCTTTGTCGAAATAGGCCTTGGCGGCTGACTGAATACCCACATAGCTGTTGCCCATCGGCGCCAGATTAATATAAAGCTCCATGATCTCGTCTTTTGACTTTTCCTGTTCGAGGAGCAAGGCCTTGTACCATTCCTGAACCTTGCGCTGGGCGGAACGCATGTCCTCGCCGGAAATCAGACGGACGGTCTGTTGGGTGATGGTGGATCCGCCATGGGTTGCGGATCCGCCATTGGCCAGCGCGCTCAAAACGGCGCTGCCAATGCGGCGGATATCGATCCCGGGATGCTCTCGGAAACGCTCATCCTCAATGGCGATGAAGGCCTCATCGATATAGGTATGTTTGATGGAACTAAAAGGAACATACTCGCGATTGATATTCTGACTGCCGGTTAAAATGGCTATCTCATTTCCTTGATCATCGAGAATTTTGCTGGTTTCATTTTTGTTTTTAATCTGCTCGGTCACCACGTGCTCGGCTGTTGAAATATAGCCGACCAGCATTCCGCTGCCCAGACCGGCCAGCACGAAACCGATGAGGATTAAAACAATAATGATCAGTGAAATGGTGCGTGTCAGAGCCAGACCGATGATCTGCGGAATGGACGGCAGATTGCTGCTGCGCGTAGGTTTGCCACGCAGACGGCGACGCAGGTCCTTGCGGACAATATCAGACGAACGCCGCCGAGGCGGCGGCGAATAGGATTTCTTCTGCTTTTTCACGGAGTTACTCCATTATCATAGACTTGGGATTGACCGGATCGCCATTAAAGCGAAGTTCGTAGTGCAGATGGGGACACGTGGAAGTACCGGTATTGCCGACAAGGGCTATGGTCTCGCCCTTTTCGACATATTGCCCATAGCGGACCAGGAGCTTGCTGCAATGCATATAGGTGGTGGTGAAGCCGTTGCCGTGATTGATTGTGACATAATTGCCGGCTGACCAGTTATAAGATGCGACGGTTACGCGTCCCGCCGCCGCCGCTTTGATCTTGGTCCCGCGCGGGGCTCCCACATCCGCAGCAGGGTGGAAATGCCAATATCCGAAAATGGGATGTGTACGGTAGCCATAGCCGTTAAACTTGCCCGAAATGGGCTTGATGGTGGGCAGGTGGCTGAGTCGCCTGGCGATTTCCTTTTTATAAGGTTCCAAATCAATTTCGTCGGCGGTACCGGTTTTGAGGAAGTTTCTTAACTTGTAAGAAAGATTAACCAGATTTCTTGCTTCCTGGCGATAATCGGAAAAGGTTTTGCGGGAACGGGAAACAGACTGTTCGGCCAGGTTGGCCATCAGGGCGTTGAGGATGCTGGACTCAAGATTGTCCATTTCCGTACGCTGCTCATCGATGGCCTGTTCCAAACCGGCGGCCTTGGCGATTTCGGCATCAAGTTGTTCCTGCAGATTCAGCTGTTCAATCTGAGCGCACTGCTCGTTCGCAACCGCTAATTGATTGGCAAAAGCCGCGACGCAGTCGCCATCCAAGACCGGTGCCTCGGCGGATTTCGGCCGAGCATTGCCCAGCATAAAACCTGCTGCTCCCGCCGCCAATGCAGTCAGGAGCATTATCGCGGCCAGAATGATTCTGCGATATTTAGAAAGGATCAGCTCGAATTTCCGTGCCGGCCTGGCTGACGAACCACCGGCGGCAGAACGTCGATTCCGCATGATGTCTCCTTTCAACAGGGAAAATATGCGACTATCATTATACCCAAAAACGATTATTTAGGCAATGCAAGCCGTTAAAAAAGAAAGGACAGGCGGATCGCAAGCCTTCTCAGGAAGCAATATGAAATTGGTTACGCTTTCTTCTTTTTTCCTCCAATGCTCAGGAGCAGATTCAACAGAATCCCAAAGATCGCGGCGCCTGCGATACAGGGAACCTCGATTCCGAAAAACGGAATGGATCCGTTAAACGC
>JAAYPL010000185.1 GCA_012519875.1 Clostridiaceae bacterium
ATTCGGCTATTCGGATCACGCACAGGCCCAGCGGGATCGTTGTGACTTGCCAGGATCAGCGCTCGCAATACAAAAACAAGGATCGGGCAATGTCTGTTCTCAGGGCCCGGCTTCTTGAGCAGGAGCAGATTCGTCAAAGCGGTGAAATTGCCTCCGACCGGCGCAGCCAAGTTGGGACCGGAGACCGCAGTGAGCGGATCCGAACCTATAACTACCATCAGGGACGGGTTACCGACCATCGCATCGGTCTGACATTGTATAAATTGGATGCCATTCTCGCCGGCGGCCTGGATGAAATCATCATTCCGCTGCAGACAGCCGATCGTGCGGATCAGCTCAGTCAGGGTACAGGGCCGGCCGAAGATGTGTAAGACAGATCCAATACCAACCGAGATAATCCGAGTGGATGCCGAGCGGCCGGATGATCGATTGTTGGAACCGGCAGCGATGGCTTTGCGAAGGGGGCGGCTGGTCGCTTTTCCGACCGAAACGGTTTACGGTCTGGGGGCCAACGCACTGGATCCAGCTGCCGTGGCGGCGATTTTCCAAGCCAAAGGTCGCCCGGGAGACAATCCTTTGATTGTCCATGTCACAAGCATTGAAGCTGTTTACGCGCTGGTCGATGCCATGCCGCCAGTTGCTCTCCGTTTGTTTGCGGCTTTTTCTCCCGGGCCGCTGACACTGGTGTTGTCCAGATCTGCCCTGGTACCGGATTTGGTAACCGCCGGGTTGGATACGGTGGCCGTTCGTCTGCCGGCTCATCCGGTGGCCCGTCGCCTGATTGACCTGGCCGGTTTCCCGATTGCGGCTCCTTCAGCCAATCGATCCGGCCGTCCCAGTCCAACGCGTGCCTGGCATGTGGCGGCTGATCTTGAAGGGAGAATCTCTTATATTGTCGACGCGGGAGAGTGCTCCTTTGGTATCGAGTCAACCGTTGTCGACGTGACAGGAAAAAATCCGGTTGTTCTTCGGCCGGGATCCATCACAAACCAACAGATTCTTGAGGTCACAGGCGTTTTATCCGTTGAGAAGCAGGAGTTTGCGGATTCTTCACCGGCCACACCCCGCTCTCCCGGAATGAAATATCGCCACTATGCTCCCCGAGCCAAGGTTTTGGTTGCCGAAGGCTCCGACCCGGTGGGTCGGGCGGAGTTCGCCGGCCAAATGGCAGCTAAACTGCATTTGCCGCCCTTTGAAATTGGCTATTTCGGTTGTCGGCAATTTCTCAATCTGCTTCCGGCCGAGCAAAAGGTTGCCTATGGGGATGAGCCGGAACCCGAACTTGCGGGACGGTTGCTGTTCGATGCCTTGCGACGTCTGGACCGCGCCGGTGTAAAAGTGATTATAGCCGAGGGTTTGCTGGAGCACGGTGTCGGCATAGCCTACATGAATAGACTGCGCAAAGCTGCCGGTGCCTGGCAGATAAAAGGAGAAGAGGATGACGACAAATAAAAAAATATTGTTTGTCTGCACGGGGAATACCTGTCGCAGCCCCATGGCGGAAGCTTTGTTCAATACCATGAACACCAACGATCAATGGCAAGCCGAATCTGCCGGACTTGCCGCTTTTGACGGGGAAGGGCCCTCGGATACCGCTGTTGCTGTCATGCGTGATGTTTATTCTGCCGATATCAGCGGTCACCGCTCGCGTCGGTTTGATTGCCGGATGATGGATCAGGTTGATTGGATCTTGACCATGTCGCCGGCTCAACGTGATCAGCTTCGCTGGCTTTGCCCCGACTCCGAGGACCGGATTATGACCTTAGGAGATCTGGCCGAAGAACCGGAAACTGTGATCGTAGACCCTTACGGGCGCGATTACGAAACCTATCGTTCCACAGCCGGTGAACTGGCGGCCTTGATCGAAAAAATAATTGCCAAAATGACCTAAATTACGTCTATATGCGAAAGACTTACCCACCGAAACGAAATATAATGTGTGTAATGAACAACAGAATTGATACCGATCCACCCGGTTATCCTACCGGGGGATTATTTGGTGTCAGTGGTACGAAAGGAGGGGTGAAAGTTTCACCGGTTGCTTATAGGGTGAAAGAACATTGGTTAGCTGCACAGTTAGCCAGGCTAGGCGAAATGTAAACTGAAGTGACGCAAAAAGAGATGTCCCACAAAACCATCTCTAATACAATGTAAGTGACCAAACCACACGTAAAGGAGAGAAGTTGTGGGACACGAACATTGTACAGAGAAAT
>JAAYPL010000186.1 GCA_012519875.1 Clostridiaceae bacterium
CCGTCCGCCCCACCGAACAGCCGATGCCAATTATCCATTCTTTGCCAACCGCAATTTCTTCTATTTGACCGGTGTTGAACAGGAATCTGCGCTGCTGTTGCTGTCGCGCCGCAACGGTCAAGATCGGGACATCCTTTTTATCCCGCCGGCCGACCCGCTGATTGAACGCTGGCAAGGCAAGCGCCTGACCATAACCGAAGCCTCGGCTGGCTCCGGCCTTCAGGAAATTGGATTTACTTCGTCCCTTGACGGTATTCTGTCCGACCTTTTAGACGGCATGGAGGACCATCTGTTTGTGGACCGTCGGGCTTCGGATAAACAAAGTGCGGATGTGCTGGAGTTGCTGGCACGTCTTTTGCCGGGTGTTGATGCCAAGGATTTGACCCCTGATCTGACTCGGCTGCGCATGATCAAATCTCCCGACGAAATCGAGATGATGCGTCATGCCATTCAGTTGACCGGCCGAGGGACAGAAGCCGTCATGGCCATGTTGCGGCCCGGGCGGATGGAATATGAACTGTGGAGCGCGTTTCAAAACCAATTGGCGATGGAAGGCTGCCTGGAGCCGGCTTTTCCCTCCATTGTTGCCGCCGGTGAAAATGCGCTGTGTCTGCACTATATGAACCCGCGCAGCCGGATTGCCGATGGTGATCTGGTGCAGATCGATGTGGGCGCCGTCGTGGGCGGCCTTTGCGCGGACATCTCGCGCGCCTACCCGGCCAATGGCAAATTTTCCGAAAGGCAGCTGGCCATTTACAAGTTGGTGCGGGCCTGCCAGGAAACGGCTTTTGCCGCGATCAAGCCGGGAATCAAGCTGGGTGATGTCAATGAATGTTGCAAGGAAACCGCGCGCCGGGGGCTTGTTGACTTGGGCCTCCTTTCCGAAGACGGGAATGTCGGAGATTACTACTGGCATCATGTTTCCCATCATCTTGGTATGGATGTTCATGATGTGGCTGATCGGGATCTGCCCTTGCAACCGGGCATGGTGTTGACCGTAGAACCGGGTATTTATGTACCGGAATGGAGGACCGGGCTGCGGATCGAGGATGATGTCCTCGTGACCGAAGGGGGCTGTACGATCCTTTCTCAGGACATTATCCGTGAACCGGAGGAGATCGAAGCGGCTTTACAAAATATGCCCTGATCGTTATAATGAAAGCTGTTCAAGAGGGGAGCTGACAGCAAGTCGGCTGAGAGGGCACCTGCCGGTGCCGACCCTATGACCTGAACCGGATAATGCCGGCGGAGGGACGATATGAAGCTTGTTGTGAGCTTTCCGGTGGTCCTTGCCGACCGCCGGGAAGCTTTTTATATGCCCGACAAAAAGCTTCCCGGAAACAAAAACTTTTTGGAGGGAATCATTGTGGTTAAGACCAATTCATCACGTATGCCCATGCAGAATCTGTTTGAAACCATCCTGGCGACCGCCGGTGGCGGTATGGCGATTGCGTTGTCCACGGCCCTTTCCTTGTATACGCTCTACCGAATGCCTCAGGGTGGATCAATCACGCCGGCCTCCATGCTGCCGATTGTGCTTTACGCCATTGCCTTTGGTCCGATTTGGGGCACAATGGCGGGGATTGTCCATGGCCTGCTGCAATTTGTGTTGGCGCC
>JAAYPL010000187.1 GCA_012519875.1 Clostridiaceae bacterium
CCGCGATTTTAGATTTTGAGCGTACAATTAATGATGAGCCTGTGAAACTTGATCCTACTAATATGGTCTGGACATGGCAGCAACTGTTTTCCGGAATTGCCTGCGTGGCCATGATGTTCTTGCTTGCAGCTTTGATCAATCTGCTGATGCAGCTGGACTTCTTTGCCGGTGCTGCCAATCCAGTGCCGGAGAAAAAACCTCGTCGGGGTGCTGTAGCCTGGATTCTGGACATTCTTTTCACGACTCTGATTCCGGCTTTCATTTTTGTTCATGTTTCTGCGTATGTCATTAAATGGACCGGTGCGCGTACGGCTTTGAGTCCGATCCTGACTTCGGCCAATCTTAACGGCATTATGGGTTGGCTTATTGCGATCGCGCTGATCGGCGCCGTCCGCATGATCATTACCGCCGTGCGCAGAAAAAAATCCGGCCAGACGCTCCGGCTTTCCGACTTTGCCCTTGCGGGCGAAGGTGATGAAAAAATCGCCTGGAGCAAGGCTGGAAAAGGCCTGCTCATCGGCCTGATTGTGCTTGGTGCGGTGGGCATCTGGCTGTGGGCTATTGAGGGCTTTGCCGGCATCAACTATCAGGTGTGGAACCTTTCCACCTATCTCAAATTCTCCCCCATGCGCATCACCCGGGCGATTCCTTATATGATCATCATTTTTGTGGTCATGTTTGTAGGCAATATGAGCCAGCGTGTCCTCCCTTCCACGGGCAACGACCGCAAGGATATGTGGATTGCGGTTGCTGTTAACAGCTTCCTCACAGCGAGTGCTCTGTTCTTCCTGCTCCTGATACAGTATGGTGGATCCATGCTGATCGGTGACGGCACGGCCATTATTCCCCAGATCGATATTTACGGCACCGGTGTCAATAAATCCTCCGGAGCACTGGACTTCGCATTCGGTTATTGCTATATGATGGGTGGCACCACAGGTGTGGTAACCTATATTTACCGCAAATACGGCAATATTTTTCTCGGGGTCATCCCGTCCGCCATGTTCGCCGGTATGGTGACGCTGTCCGGCTTCACGCTTGTGGCGTGAGTCTGAGCAGTCAAAAGCAGACAAGATTCATAGATCGATCTAAGGCGCCGTACAGCAAACGGCGCCTCTTTTTGCGGGGAATATTGTTTCTTTTCCTGAGACAATATAAAATGACATCATTGAGGAGGCACAAAATGAGTATTCAAAGTGAAAAATCAACCCGAACAAAACAAAAGCTAACCCATGCAGCGGTCAAGCTTTTCAAGGAAAGAGGTTTCGAAAACACTAATGTCCGCGACATTGCTGCGACGGCCGGCATGACGACCGGTAGCTTTTATCATCATTTCCACGGTAAAATCGAGGTATTGAACGAAATATATGATAGCCGTGACGTTTATTTCGGCAAACTTCTTGGAGATCTGGCACAGCATCCGCCCTACAACCAGGCCATTTATGATTTTTTTGTTGATCACATGGTGCACCGTGTGGCAGACGATGGCAAGGACTTCACTTGGCACCGTATGTTCGGGATGAAAAAGCATAGCACCACCGCCCATGAATTGTATAAGGGAATGATCGGTCTGATTGAAAAGGCTCGGGACGCAGGTGAGCTCAACGGCCAATATTTGGCTGAAGCTATTAACGAGCATCTGTTCCTAGTGTTCCGCGGCGTCACTTATGAATGGTGCCTCGCGGGGGGAGATGATGGGGAAAATAATTTGAAAGACCTGATGGAACGGCACATAGCGGCTGCTATTCAGGCTTTTGCCGGTTAGAACCAGGAAGAAGGAGCGCGATGTGTGATGGGCTGTTGTCAAGAAAAGCCAACAGTGCCTTACCTTTACCCCCAAAAGGACTTAAGCTATAATGAAAACATCCGTCAACTTATAATGAATCCTCCAAAAGCAGGTTTTTAAAATGAAAAAATGTGTAATTATGCCGGACTCGTTCAAGCATACCATGACCTCAATCGAAATATGCGAAATAATAGCCCGAAAAATAATTCAGTTTTATCCTGATTGTCAAACAATCAAGATTCCGG
>JAAYPL010000188.1 GCA_012519875.1 Clostridiaceae bacterium
GAAGCCATTAAGCGAGCAGGCATCCAAGGGGATGCCATAGATCAGGTCATCATGGGTTCCGTGCTGACCGCCGCCCACGGCCAGAATGTAGCCAGACAGGTCGCCATTAAGGTCGGCCTTCCGGATACAGTTCCGGCCATGACTCTCAACATGGTTTGCGGATCCGGTCTCCGGGCGGTCAGCCTGGCGGCTCAGGTTATCATGACCGGCGAATCGGATATCGTTCTCGCCGGCGGATCCGAAAGCATGAGCAATGCCGTCTATGCCTTAAAGAAAGCCCGATATGGCTATCGGATGGGCAATGACCAACTCGTTGACACCATGATCAGCGACGGATTGTGGGACATTTACAATGATTATCACATGGGTATTACGGCGGAAAATATCGCCGAACAGTGGGGAATCACCCGCGAGGAACAGGACGAATTTGCCGCCGAAAGCCAGCGCCGGGCGGTCGCAGCCATTGAAGCCGGCTATTTTGCCGAAGAGATCGTTCCGGTGACCATTCCCCAGCGCAAAGGCGACCCGGTGGTTTTTGCTCAGGACGAATTCCCGCGCGCCGGTACCACCGCTGAAAAACTGGCGAAGCTGCGGCCTGCCTTCAAAAAAGACGGCACCGTGACCGCCGGTAACGCCTCGGGCATCAACGATGGGGCGGCCATGCTGGTGGTTATGTCCCGGGAAAAAGCCGACCGGCTCGGCATCAAGCCGCTGGCTAAGATTATCGGGTTCGGTTCGGCCGGTGTCGATCCGAAAATCATGGGCTACGGGCCGGTTCCGGCAAGCCGTGCGGCTTTGCGCATGGCCGGCCTGACCATCGAGGACATCGATCTTGTGGAAGCCAACGAAGCCTTTGCCGCCCAATCCATCGCCGTCATCCGCG
Source organism: Clostridiaceae bacterium (assembly GCA_012519875.1). GTDB lineage: Bacteria > Bacillota > Clostridia > Saccharofermentanales > UBA5734 > UBA8949. The sequence goes on from JAAYPL010000188.1 coordinate 884, forward strand.
ACCTCGGCTTGGATTTGAGCAAAACCAATGTCTCCGGTGGCGCAATTGCCCTCGGTCACCCTATCGGCGCCTCCGGCGCCCGTATTGCCACGACTCTGCTCTTCGGCATGAAGAGATTGGGCTCACGTTACGGGCTGGCAACGCTGTGCATTGGCGGCGGCATGGGTACCGCAGTGGTCTTTGAACGCATCTGACCAATTCATAAAAGAAAGAGAGAAGTTTATATGGCAGATTTTTCCAACAAAATTATTTTGACCGTGGCTCCGACCGGTGCCTGGCCGTCCAAAAAGGATAACCCGGCGGTGCCGCTCCAACCCAAGGAGATTGCCGAAGACGTCTATGCCTGCTGGAAAGCCGGCGCGGCGGTTGCGCATATCCATGTCCGCGACGACAACGACAAATCCTCTATGGATTACAACAAATTTGTCGAAACCGTCGAACTGATTCGCGCCACCGATTGTGACATCGTTCTCAACCTGACAACCTCAGGCCAGCTGGGGCTCGCGGACGAGGACCGCATGCAGCATGTCATCGACCTGAAACCGGAGATGGCATCCTACGACTGCGGTTCAATGAACTGGCTGCACACCAGCGTCTTTGAGAACAGCCCGCGCTTTTTGGAGAAACTGGGCACAGTCCTGATCGAAAACGAAGTTAAGCCGGAAATTGAAGTGTTTGACGTCGGCATGATCTACAACGCCCTGTATTATCTGAGAAAAGGCTTTCTGCAAGCGCCGCTGCATTTCAACCTCGTTCTGGGCGCCGCCGGCGGTATTGCCGCTACAGTTGAAAACCTTGTTTTCATGAAGAGCCTGCTTCCTGCAGATGCCACGTGGAGTGCTTTCGGCATCGGCAGAGGCCATTTGCCGATCCTGTATGCGACGCTGGCTCTGGGCGGTCATCTCCGCGTTGGGATGGAGGATAATGTCCTTTATGACAGGGGTGTTCTGGCAGAATCCAATGCGCAATTTGTCGAGCGCAGCAAGCGCATCGTCAAGGAATTCAACATGGAACTTGCCACCCCGGACGAAGCCCGGCAGATGCTGGGGCTCAAACGCCACCACTGATTCAGAGCAGTTGGTTTCAGGCAACGCAAGAGGGGCTGTCTCAAAAGAGACGGCCTCTTTTGAGACTCCCGCTTCCGAAGATGATTCGGCGTATTTCATTGTAATCTGAGGGAAATCCTGTTAGAATAGACCTGATTTTATTGAAAATAAAATATAAATATGAGGTGAGTCATTATGAAAAAAAGAGTCGCAATTCTTGGCTGTGGCGGTATGGGAAGCGGACATGCCATTGCCATTGCCAGCGGAACCGGTATTGCCATTTGGGGCGATGTCTCCACGAAGGACAAAGCCCGCACCGCCATGCTCAAGGGACCGATCGATACCGATATCAGTAAAAAGCTTGAGCTGGCCGGTGTCTACGATATCGATCCGGTCCGTAATGCCTGGGCCGCCGAGCAAGGCTATTTTGTCTATGCCGATTACGACGCGATTCTTAAGGATCCGGCGGTCGACATCGTCTTGATCGCCACACCCAACCATCTGCATAAGGATCAGGCCATTGCCGCGATGCGAGCCGGCAAGCACGTTTTGTGCGAGAAACCGGTCACTCCGAACAGTGCGGAACTGGAGGCCATCATGGCGGTTGCCTCCGAAACCGGCAAGATTTTTTATCCTCGGCAGAACCGCCGTTGGGATCCTGATTTCCGCATCGTCAAAAAAATCTATGATGAGCAGCTGGTTGGACAGGTTTTTACCGTTGAGAGCCGTATTCAGGGTTCGCGGGGCATTCCGGGCGACTGGCGCGGCATTAAAGAATTCGGCGGCGGCATGATGTTGGATTGGGGCGTTCATCTTCTGGATCGCATCCTGTTCATGGTTCCGGAGAAAGTTAAAAAGGTTTTCTGTGATCTGACCTACATTACCAATGACGAGTGTGACGACGGATTCAAAATGCACATGACCTTTGAAAGCGGCTTAACCGCTTCCGTAGAGGTGGGTACCTGCCATTTTATCAATCTGCCGCTCTGGTATGTCGCCGGCAAGGAAGGCACGGCGGTTATCAACAACTGGCAATGCGAAGGCAAGATTGTCCGTCTGAAATCCTGGGAGGACAAGGACGCCCTGCCGATCCTGGCCGGCGCCGGTCTGACCAAGACCATGGCCCCCCGTGATGAAGATTCAACAAAGGAATACGAACTGCCGGAGGTTGTTTTTGATAATAACGAACTCTACAGCAATCTGGTTGATACCATCGACGGCACGGCGGAGCAGATTGTTACCTCTGAACAGGCTCTGCGCGTACTCAAGTTGATGGAGGCGGCGTTTGAATCCAGCGAAAAGGGCATCGTGGTTAATTTTGAATAACAAATAACAGGCTTTTTGTCACGACAGGAAACCGGAATGGGGCAACATACTGCCCCATCCCGGGTTTTTTAACGAAAGATTTGATGACTCTCAGCGCAGGGTGGATTCTCTGGCGATGAGCTCGGTGTTCAGCAGCAACTGGCGGGCCGGCGCTTTGGGATTGGTGATTTTCTCGAGAAGAAGATCACAGGCATAGGAGCCGATTTCATAGCGAGGCTGGCTCATGGTCGTGATCGAGGGGTACATCATCCGGGAGATTTCAGTGTTGTCAAAACCAACGACGCCGAGATCCTGCGGGATGTTGATGCCCCGCCGCAGGGCCAGATTGATTACAGCCGCGGCAATGACATCGGAGACCGCAAAAATCGCATCCGGGGGATTCGGAAGGTCAAGTAATTTTTCCGCTGCTCCTGTGGCTAAAGAATAATTGATATCGGTTATATGAACGATCCATTCCGGTTGAACCGCCAAGCCGGCTTCTGCCATCGCCTGCTCGTATCCGGCCTGTCGATCCCGGGCGTATTTGTACTGCAAAGCGGAATTGATCAGGGCTATTTTGGCGTACCCGACCGACTGGAGAAACTGGATCGCCCGGCGCGCCGCCATAACATTGTCGATGCTGACAAAAGAATAATCAAGAGACGAGTTGTATTCGCAGCACTGAACAATAGGATAGTTGCGGCCGAAAGCGGCAAAAGCATCAAGATTAGCCGAAGGATCCAATGTAACGGCACCCGCAACAACACGATTTTTCAAGAGGGAGATATATTCCTCGGTACGATGGGGATTGTTCATCGACTGAAACAGAAGAACGCCATAACCGTGGCGGGCGGCATTGTTTTGAAAACCGTGGATGATTTCGCTGTAAAAGGGGTTGGAAATGCGAGGGACGATCATAAGAAGAATGTTGGTCCCGTTCCGTCGACGACCGGAGCGCATGCCGTGACTGGCATAATAGCCGAGCTTTTCAACAGCGGCGGTGACCGCTTTGCGTTTTTCAACCGAAACAGCTCCTTTGTTGTTGAGAACGCGGGAGACCGTGGCGATGGATACGTTGGCCTCGTTGGCGACATCCTGAATTTTGACTGTTTTCAAAGCTGAACCATCCCTTTGCGGATCTTAATATTTCGATTATAGTGTTTGATTTGGTTTTGGACAAGGCAAAACGTGCCTTTTTGCGGCTAAATCGCCCTCCGGTATGACAACGACGAAGAATGCGGGTTTACGGATAGATACACTCAATCTGAAAGTTATGAAAATAAGACAGGAAACTTTCATCATAATATTTAAAATGCATGAAAAAGTTCTTAAAATTTTCGTTCGTATCTATCAGTAATTATGACAAAAAGTTGTTTTGTCTTCCTTGCTTTTGGCAAACTAGTTGTCATTATCAACAAATTTCGGCCCCGGCCAAAGGGGATACATATTCAAACCCTGATGAAAATTGGTGAAAGTTGTTGACAGGAAATTAACCGAACTCTATAATCGAGAGCAACAGGTCGAGAAGTATCGGATTGAAAATTTTGGCACCAACACCTGATTTTAAGATCGGCGCAATTGCGTCAACCATCCCCTAAGGAGGTTTGGAGAATGAAAAAAGCACTCGTTTTGATTTTGGCGTTTGCCATGCTGCTGGTTGTGGCAGCCGGCTGTACGCAACCGTCAACCTCGGCACCGACAAGCGGCCCTACCGCTAAGCCGTCCGGATCCGAGACGACAAAAGCCGCGGAACCGGCGAAGAAAATCGTCTACATGTACCCGGCGACATCCGGTATACCCGTCGAATTGGAAAAGGTCAACCGAGCCATTTCCGATTACACCATCGGCAAGATTAATGTTGACCCCACCCTGTCTCCGATTGAAATTGCCAACTACAACACTCAGGCCATGCTGATGATTACCGGCAATGAGGACCTGGATGTTATGGAGTCCATGCCGGGCGGTCCGGCGCATTTCACCGCGATGATCGCCAATAACCAGATCAAGGACCTGACCGAGCTCGGACCGCAGTACGCACCGGGGATCGCAAAGGCGGTCGATGCCGTCAACCCGGGATTTATGGCGGGTATGACCGTCGGCGGCAGGGTCTATGGTTACCCGGCTCTCTTCGACAAGGTGACCAACTACTACATATCCCTGCGAAAAGACGTCCTTGACAAACACAATCTCGATCTGACCAAGATCAAAAACGGCGCTGATCTGGAAGCCATCGTCAAGGTTCTGGCCGAAAATGAGTCCATTCCGGTTCTCACTGCCCAGACAGTCGACGGCGACGTTCTGACCGCCGGCACTCTCATTGTCAACTATGACAACTTTGCCGATAATATTATCGTCGACTTCTTTGGCAGCAACGTCGCCATGTACGGCGCGGTGATGGGCGAAGACAACACCAAGGTTATCAATTACTACGAGAGCGACCTCTTCAAAGAACAGGTGGAAATGACCCGCCGCTGGTATGAAGCCGGCTACATCAACCGGGATGCGGCGACACAGACCGAGACATCGGTGCAGATCATCGCCGCCAACGGCGCGCTGGGCACTCTCGGTGCCGGTGAGATGGGCGTTGAGACCAACTACAACAACCGGACCGGAAAAGAGATGGTTACCGTGAAAATTGCCGATGGAATCGTCAATTCCGGCATCGTGCAGAAATTCGTCTGGACCATTCCGATGACCTGTGACGAGGATGAAGCCGCGCTCAAGTTCCTGGAACTGACCTATACGGATGAAGAGTTGGTCAATATGATCAACTACGGCATCAAGGGCGAGCATTACGTGCTTGACGACCAGGATCGCATCTGCTTGCCGGAAGGCGTCACGCTTCAGAACAATCCTTATAACGTCAACGCATCCTTCCTGTTCGGCAGCCAGTATCTGGCCAAGGTTTGGGAAACCGATCGGGCTGATCTGCGTGCAGTGGTCAAGGAGCTCAACAAAAACGTCGCCGTGGCGCCGCTGATGGGCTTCTCGGTCAACACCGTACCCATTTCCGACGAAATCGGCCAGCTCCGCAACGTTATGGATCAGTATCGCCCGGGCCTCGTTGCCGGTTCCAGTGATCCTGCTGTGGCTCTTCCGGAATTTTTGGCGAGATTGGAAGCCGCCGGCATCGGCACCGTCATTGCTGAAGTTCAAAGCCAAGTTGATGCATTTGTCGCCAATCGCTGATCATAGGCAAAAGAATACCTGATGAACGGCGGGTCGGGATTCCCCCGGCCCGCCGTCTGAATTTACGGCCGTGTCCCCGGGGCAAACCAAAAGAGATTAGGAATGGAAGCACGTATGAAAAAGAAACAACCATCCGCTGAACTTCCTCTGGCGCGGCGCCGGCGCCGCCGCTGGTTTACCATGCTCGACCTGATGCTTCTGCCTGGTCTGGTATATTTGATTATCAATAACTATATTCCGATGGGAGGCCTCTTTATTGCCTTCAAAAAGATCGACTATTCTTTGGGCATATTTAAAAGCCCCTGGGTCGGTCTGAGGAATTTCCGATTTCTGTTTAGTACGGAAGACGCGTATATCATCACCCGCAACACCATTTTGTACAACATTGCCTTTATCATCCTGTTGACTGCTTTTGGGGTTGCCGTCGGGATTATGCTCAGCGAAGTGCGCAAACGGTATATGACCAAATTCTTTCAAACGACGATTCTGTTGCCGCAGCTGATTTCCATCATCATCATTGCCAATATCGTTTTTGCCTTTCTCTCCAATGAAGCCGGATTGATCAACAAAACGATTCTCCCGGCTCTTGGCTTGGAGCCGATTAATTTTTATTCCACACCCAAATATTGGCCGTTTATCCTGCCGACGGTTTTCGTCTGGAACCGGATCGGCTACTCTTCGATTATTTTCTTTGCGGCGGTGATCGGAATCGACCGTGAACTTTATGAAGCCGCGGTGGTCGACGGCGCCAACAAGGCGCGTCAGGTCATGCATATTACGTTGCCCATGCTCAAACCGACCATTATCACCCTGACGCTGATTCAGGTCGGCCGTATATTTTATGCCGATTTCGGCCTGTTCTATCAGGTACCCATGAACTCCGGCGCACTGTTTGACGTGACCAATGTCATTGACACTTATGTTTACCGTGCGCTATTACAAAGCAACGACATATCCAAAGCTTCGGCGGCCGGTTTTTATCAGTCCATCGTCGGCTTTGTCACGGTGTTGCTGACCAATCTGTTGGTTCGCAAGGTCGACCCCGAAAATGCGTTGTTTTAGACAAGGAGGTGAGATAGAATGGCGGAAGTTCGTTCGAAAAGATTTTCTCTTGGCCAACTTTTTCTCTGTATGATCCTGATGATTTTCGCTCTGGCGGCTATTTTGCCGTTTCTGCTGTTGGTCATCAGCTCCATTACCAGCGAAGAGGTTCTTCTCGTCAACGGGTACTCTTATTTCCCGGAGAAGCTCAGTTTGTATTCCTACGAATATCTGTTTACGGTGAACTTGGCTTCAATCGGCCGCGCCTATGGCATCACGGTTTTTATTACGGTGATCGGCACCACACTGTCTCTGATGATTGCGCCGATGATGGCCTATGTGCTCTCCCGACGTGATTACAACAAACGGAACGCCATGACCTTTGTGGTCTTCTTCACGATGCTGTTCAACGGCGGCCTGGTGCCTCAGTATTTGATGTGGACACAACTTTTCGGCATCAAGAACACCATTTTTGCCTTGCTTTTTCCCAATCTGCTTTTCAACGGATTTTTTGTTCTGATCATGAAAAGCTACTTTACCCTGAATATTCATCCCGCCCTGATTGAGGCGGCCAAGATTGATGGTGCCAGCGAATTTTATATCTACCGCAAAATCGTCATGCCGCTTTCACTGCCCATCTTGGCGACGATCGGCCTGATGGTCGGTATCAACTACTGGAATGACTGGATGAACGGGTTGTACTACATTACAAAAAACCATTTGTTCAGCCTGCAGAATTTGCTCAACCGCATCTTGGTTACCATTCGTTTTCTCAACGAATTTGCCAATGAAGTGCGCCTGGATAAGGAATTGCCCTCGATCTCGATCCGTATGGCCATGGCCGTAATCGGAACCATACCGATCATGGCGCTCTACCCCTTCTTCCAGAAATATTTCGTCAAGGGCATTTCCCTTGGTGGTGTCAAAGGTTGATCTCACATCATAGAACAGATAAGATTAAGGTGATGGTCGCAACCGCAGATGGAAGGAGATGAGATATGGCAACAATCGATGATGTTGCCGCCCGGGCCGGCGTATCAATCGCAACGGTTTCCCGGGTTATGAACAACAGCTATATCGTGTCTCAGGCCAAACGGGATCGTGTGCTGGAGGCTGCTCGGGCGCTTAATTATCAGACCAGCCGCGGCCAAGCACGGAAAACCGCCAACCGGACAATTTTGATTGTCGGTTCGGCATTTATTTTCAATGTCATTTCCGGCATCCAGTTTCAGGCATCGGAAGAAGGCTGCGAAGTGTTGTTCAGTTTTGCCAATCAGCCTGATAGTACGCTGGGCTCGATCGGGCTGATCAACCGCGGACAAGCGGACGGAATTATTTTGCTCAATTACCTCGACCATGCCGATGAGCTGCCGGCCTTGTCCCGGAAGATTCCGATCGTCCATTGCGGCGGTACACGCCACTATCCGGATTCGCGCATCGTTGCCATCGACAACAAACAGGCGGCCTATGAAGCCGTGATGCATCTTGCCGGTGCCGGCCGTCGGCGAATTGCTCTTTTGCTGCCTGAAATCAGCGCGGATATACCGGATTATATTTTGGCTCGTGAGGCCGGTTACAAAGCAGCATTGGCCGAATGCGGACTTGATTTTGATCCTGAGTTGATCTACCAAAGTGATTTGTCGCCGGACAGCTTGAATGAAATGGTCGGGCACATGCTGTCGCTGGCCGATCGGCCGGACGGCCTTTTTTGCGTGACCGACCAACTGGGCGTGGGTGCCCTTTGTGCCTTGCAGGCTGCCGGAATTTCGGTTCCAGACGAGATGGCTCTGGTGGGCTTTGACAATGATGAAATCAGCGAGCTGTGCCGACCGGGACTGACCACGATTGCTCAGCCGTGGCACGAAATCGGCGGTGAATGTGTGCGGCAGTTGGTATCCATGATGCAGGAGGTTTCTCCGGTCGGCCGGCAGATTTTCTTGGCTCATGAGCTGATTGTTCGGGGCTCAACAGTGGGTTGATGCGCAACTTTCTGATATAATAGTTGGCATATGCAGCTGTTTCGACAAATGAACGCGGGAGCGTCCCAAACATGATCATCGGCATCGGTACGGATATACTGGATATCAATCGATTGCGCCGTTGTCCGGAGGATCTTCTGCCGGACGCGCCTTTCCTGATCAAAACATACACCGCTGCCGAACGAGCAGCTGCTGAGGAGCGACCGGATAAAATAGCCTACCTAGCCACCCGTTTTGCCGGAAAAGAGGCTGTCTTCAAGGCTTTGGGCATTGGCGGCGACCGGATTCGCCTGAATGAAATCGAGATTTTGAACGATGGGGATGGTCGACCGCAGGTTACCTTGACCGGACGCATGAAGGAACTGGCTGACCGCTGCGGTGTCCTTGAGGTTAAACTGTCGCTTTCGTACGAAAATGATTATGCAATTGCCTTTGCAATCATGCAAAAATAAAAAACCGGGAGGATTTTAAATGAGCACATCTGTTATGGAGACCCTGTTTGAACGAGCCCGACGGACCAAGCGCCGCATGGCATTGCCGGAAACCGATGACCGTATCCTGCAGGCTGCGCGAAAGGCCAAGGATTTGGGCATCATCGAGCCGGTTCTGCTCGGCGATCCCGA
>JAAYPL010000189.1 GCA_012519875.1 Clostridiaceae bacterium
CAATGTTCGTGTCCCACAACTTCTCTCCTTTACGTGTGGTTTGGTCACTTACATTGTATTAGAGATGGTTTTGTGGGACATCTCTTTTTGCGTCACTTCAGTTTACATTTCGCCGTTTGTTGAACGGAACATAGGGGCGGCGTTTTTCCACGCATTTGTAGGCCGGGCGAATGATCCGGCCGCCGCTGATCAGCTCTTCGATACGGTGAGCGCTCCAGCCGGCAATACGGGCAACCGCAAAGATCGGTGTAAAAAGCTCCGGCGGGATACTCAGCATACTGTAGACCAGGCCGGAATAAAAGTCCACGTTGGCACAAACCGCCTTGTCTTTTCTTTTGGTATTGTAAAAAACTTCCGGTGCCAAGCGTTCGACCAACGTATACAATTCGTATTCCTGCTCCCGGCCGGATTCAAAAGCCAGCGCCCGGGCATAATCACGCAGCAGCTTGGTCCGGGGATCCGACAGGGTGTAAACAGCGTGCCCGATGCCGTAGATCAGACCGGAATGATCAAAGGCTTTCTTTTCCAGGAGATTGACGAGATGTTGACTGATCTCCATTTCACTGCGCCAGTTCTTGACTTGTTTTTTCAGATCTTCCATCATGGCGAATGCCTTGCTGCTGGCGCCGCCATGCTGCGGTCCCTTGAGGGACCCGATGGCGGCGGCAATGACCGAATAGGTGTCGGACCCTGATGAGGAAACGGCGCGGGTAACAAATGTCGAGTTGTTGCCGCCACCATGTTCGGCATGCAGAACCAGGGAAAGATCCAGGATCCTGGCCTCCAGATCGGTAAACTGGCCATCGGGACGGATCATGTGCAAAAGGTTCTGCGCCGTATTGTATTCAGGCAGCGGTGGATGGAGAAACAGGCTGTCCCGGTCAAAATAATGGCGTTTGGCCATATAGGCATATGCCACCATGGTCGGGAAGCGGGCGATCAATTCGATGCACTGGCGCAAAACATTTTCAATGGATATGTCGTCGGCATTGTCGTCAAACGCGTACAGCGAAAGGACATTGCGCGCCAGTTTATTCATGACATCCGGACTGGGCGCCTTAAGGATCATGTCCTCGGTAAATCCGGGCGGAAGCTGGCGATTGGCAGCCAGAAGCTTGCTGAATTGGTCCAGCTGCTCCGCGGTGGGCAACTCGCCGAAAATCAACAGATAAGTCACTTCCTCGAAACCATAACGCTTATCATGGAAGAAGCCGTTGACCAAATCACTGATGGCCATGCCGCGGTAATACAAACGTCCTTCAACCGGTATGCGGTCATTGTCATCCATAATATAGGAAAAGACCTCGCCGATTTCGGTCAGGCCGACCAGCACGCCGGTACCGTTTTCATTGCGCAGGCCACGCTTGACGCTGTAGCGTTCGTACAAAGAAGTGGTAATCTGTGATCTGGCGATCGTGCTGTCTGCCAACTCCTTGATCAGCTTTTTCTGGTTATCATCAAACATGATTGGTCTGCCTCCTTGGTCAATCGGTCTTTTCACGTGCACGGGTGTCATTCAGCAAACCACCTGCGAGCAGTATCCGTGCCTGGCGATCGGATAGATCCAGGGAGCACACAATGGAAGTCGACCGGGTGCGATTAAGCACCACCAGCGGCTGGCCGGAAGACAGAGCACGAACCTGCTCCTCCGCATTTTCGATGATCAATTCATCAAGCAGTCCAAGATGATCGTAATCGGCCGGATTTTTAAATTGAAGGGGCAAAATGCCATTGTTGATCAGGTTTGCCATATGGATCCTGGCAAAGGACTTGGCCAGCACTGCTCGGACTCCAAGCTGCAACGGCGCCAAAGCCGCGTGCTCGCGGCTGGATCCTTGACCATAATTGGTTCCGGCAACGATGAATCCGCCACCTTCGGCCTTGGCTCGCGAAGGGAATTCCGGATCACAGGGCGTCAGGCAATAGTCGGCCAGATAGGGCACGTTGGAGCGGTAAGGTAAAAGCTTGGCATTGGAAGGCATGATGTGGTCAGTGGTGATGTCATCTCCGACCGTGATCAGCACTTTGCCGGCAATGTCGCCCTTGATCGCCTGATTAACCGGGAACGGCTTGATATTGGGTCCGCGGATTACTTCGACAGATGAGCCGTCTTCGGCCGGCGGGATGATCAGATTGTCGTTGATGCTAAAATACGACGGCAACGAAATTTGCGGGGGCGAACCCAAGGTCCGCGGGTCGGTCAAAACGCCGGTCAGGGCGCTGGCAGCAGCGACCTCCGGTCCGACCAGATAAACACTGGCCGAAGCCGTGCCCGAACGACCGTAAAAGTTTCGGTTATTGGTCCGGAGCGAAACCGCATTGGTTCGCGGTGCCTGGCCCATGCCGATACAAGGCCCGCAAGCCGATTCCAAAATCCGCGCGCCGGCGGCAATCATGTCGGACAAGGCACCGCAATCGGCCAGCATGTTCAAAACCTGCCGGGAACCGGGAGCAATAACCAAAGAGACATCCGGGTAAACCGACCGGCCTTTGAGAATAGCGGCAACCTTGAGCATATCCATCAAAGAAGAGTTGGTGCAACTGCCGATGGCCACCTGATCGATGGCGATCGGCCCGATCTGACGGACAGCAGCAACATTATCCGGGCTGTGCGGGCGAGCCGCCAGCGGCTCAAGCTTGTCCAGATCGATGTGCCAGTATTCATCGTAGACCGCATCGGCATCCGGCTCCAACGGCTGAAAGTCTTCTTCCCGTCCTTGCGCCCGAAGAAAAGCCCGCGTCACATCATCACTGGGGAAAATCGAGGTGGTTGCGCCGAGCTCGGCTCCCATATTGGTTATTGTGGCGCGTTCCGGAACGGTCAGGTCGGCCAGTGCACCGCCGGCATATTCAATGATTTTACCCACGCCGCCTTTGACGGTCAGCCGCCGGAGTACTTCGAGAATGATATCTTTGGCGCTCACCCAGGGTTGCAGCCGGCCGGACAGTTCGATCTTGACCATACGAGGCATGGTCAGGTAGTACGGGCCGCCCCCCATGGCCACAGCCACATCCAGTCCGCCGGCACCGATTGCCAGCATGCCGATACCGCCGCAGGTCGGCGTATGGCTGTCCGATCCGAGCAATGTTTTGCCGGGCACGCCAAAGCGTTCAATATGAACCTGGTGGCAAACACCGTTGCCGGGTTTGGAAAAAAGGATACCGTATTTTTTTGCGACGGTTTGGATATACCGGTGGTCATCGGCGTTCTCAAAACCGGTCTGCAGGGTATTGTGGTCAATATAGGCCACCGACAGCTCGGTTTTGACACGTGGCAGACCGATGGCCTCGAATTGCAAATAAGCCATTGTACCGGTCGAATCCTGAGTCAGGGTCTGATCAATCCGAATGGCAATTTCACAGCCGGCCGTCATTTCACCGCCGAGCAGATGCCGGCTGATTATTTTTTGTGACATGGTCAGGCCCACGTTTGCTCCCTCCTAAAGGTGTCATATACAATCTTCTAGATATTATTATTCATTCTATGAGTTGCTGTCAATGATTAAATGATAGGTATTATGGCTGATTTAACGCTTTTTACTCATATTTACAGAAAATTGTTATTTAAAATTTTGCAAGTTATGGAGTGTCAACTTGCAATTAACCAGCTACGAGCCGGCACCGGATTTGTTGTTGCGGCCGATCCGATATCTCATCAGGTCATGGCAAAGAACAGCTGCAGCCGCTGCGACATTGAGGGATTCGGCCCGCCCGGGCATGGCAACAGCCACCCGTTTTCGGCAAATTTCTCTGGCCTCGGGAGACAGACCTCTTGCCTCATTGCCGACGATCAGAGCCGCCGGCAATCGGATATCGGCCGGAAGATACCCGGCTGCCGAAGGATCGGCGGCCAGCAATGTGCCTGGCCGGTCGGACGTCCGAAACCAGGCAGAGACCGCCTTGATATCGGGGAAACAGACCAGCGGCAGATGAAAGCACGAGCCCATAGCCGCCCGAACAACCTTGTCATTAAATGGATACACGGTGCTTTCGGTCAAAAGGACAGCGTCAAAGGCAAACGCATCGGCCGTACGAATCATCGTGCCCAAATTGCCGGGATCCTGGATGTTTTCCGCAATCAAATACAACCCGTTGTCGGACGGGGGATCCGGCGGTTGATCGATCGCCGGTGCTTGGCAAACCAAGGCGACGCCCTGCGGATTTTGCGTATCACAAAGCGTCTTAAACAAGTGATCCGGCAGGATCAGCGTCTGAACCGATTCTCCGGCCAGCTGCTGCAGCGGCTCGGCGACCGGAAGATCAGCTGCTGAATCACTGAGAAGAAAATAGACCGCAGCAACACCCGATTCCAGCGCATCCTGACAAAGCCGGAATCCTTCGAGAAAAATCAGGCCGGTTTTCTGGCTTCGCCGTGGACGGCGGATAGCAGCGATTGTCCGATAGGTCGTATTGTCACGACTTTCAATTCGTCTATGCTGATTCTTCATTTTTTCCCTTAAATACCGTGAAGGACGGGCACTCACCCGTCCTTGGCAATGCAACGGCTATGAGGCGCAACTTAAAGAGCTTTGCGGGCCTGCTCACAAAGGGCGGCAAAACCGGCCGGATCGCGGACGGCAATATCCGCCAGAACTTTACGATCAAGGGCGATCTGCGCACGTGAAAGGCCGTTCATAAAACGGCTGTAGGACAGGCCATTAAGACGAGCGGCTGCATTGATGCGCGTAATCCACAGTCTGCGAAACTCACGTTTTTTGTTGCGACGGTCCCGATAAGCGTAGCTCAGGGACTTCATCACTTGTTGGTTGGCAACTTTGAACAGTTTGCTTTTATTACCGAAATAACCTCTGGCAAGTTTGAGAACCTTTTTGTGTCGTGCTCTACCGCGCACGGACCTCTTAACTCTGGTCATATTGAAAAACCTCCCGATTTATTGCTGTATTTGCAGACGCATACTCATTTATAAGGAATAAGTTTGAGAATATTTTTTTGGTCAGACGGCGAAGCCACCAGCAGTTTGCGCAGATTGCGCTTCCGCTTGGTCGTCTTCTTGGTCAGGATATGTCTTTTGTATGCCTGGGTCCGCAGCACTTTACCGGTACCGGTAACTTTAAACCTCTTTTTTGATGAACTATGTGTCTTCTGCTTTGGCATTTGCGTTTCCTCCTCTATCGATACTTCTCGTGTTATTGTACTTAATTTTTTCGCGGTGCAAGATACAGGACCATGTTACGGCCTTCGACTCGCGGTTCACGGTCAACCTGCCCATATTCTTCACAGGCCGCGACGAACTGTTCCATGACGTCAAAGCCACGGTGGGTATAGGCCATCTCCCGCCCCCGAAACTTGAGTACAACCTTGACCCGGTCACCGTCTTGCAGGAATCGGCAGGCATTTCTGGTCTTATATTCGAGATCGTGCGCCTCGGTGTTCAGCTTAAGTTGGACTTCCTTAACTTCCGTCACCTTTTGATTTTTTCTGGCCTCGCGTTCCCTCTTGGCTTGTTCAAACATGTACTTGCCATAGTCCATGATCCTGCAGACCGGATTGTCCGCTTGCGACGCAACCAGAACCAAATCCAGATCCTGATCCATAGCCCGTTTTCTGGCTTCGGCCAATGGAACAATCCCCACCATGCTGCCGTCGCTCTCGATCAGCCGCACGTTCTGAAACTTGATTTGATCATTGACCATAAGACCACTGCTTCGCTTGCCGATATCCATGCACCCCCTGTAAAATAAAAAATGAGCTGATGCCCCGCATCCGCTCAAGCCGCAAACATATCCGCCCCAACCGGCGAATGTTCCAGCTATTAACCTCTTCGCTGAGCTTGAGGTGAGAAGCGGATGCTTCTACTTGTTAACAGAGCGTATTTTATCTGGTTGTCGCTTGTTTGTCAAGAAAATTTGTGGTACAATGTTCGTGTCCCACAACTTCTCTCCTTTACGTGTGGTTTGGTCACTTACATTGTATTAGAGATGGTTTTGTGGGACATCTCTTTTTGCGTCACTTCAGTTTACATTTCGCCCTATCGTGTCGTTAACTGCGCAAAAACGGTTTTCGCAGGTAGCAAGGGAGGACTTAATATGATTTCCAAATCGATCGCCGAACGCATGAATAAAGGGTCCTGGATCCGGAAAATGTTTGAGGAAGGTGGTCGGCTCAAGGCACTTTACGGTGCGGAAAACGTCTTTGACTTCAGTCTGGGCAATCCCGATCTGGAACCGCCGGCCGAGGTGCTGGACGCCATCCGTGAGCTGGCCGTTGACCCGCCGCCCGGATTGCACGGTTATATGAGCAATGCCGGCTACCTTTCAACCCGCCAGGCTGTCGCCGAATTGGTCAGTCGGCGCTCGGGACTGGATGTTCCGGCATCGGCTGTCTGCATGACCGTCGGCGCCGGCGGCGCGCTGAATGTCGCGCTCAAAGCCATCCTCGATCCCGGCGACGAGGTGATGATCCTGGCTCCCTACTTCTTTGAATACACATCCTATACCGGCAATCACAATGGTGTTCCGGTCATCGTCAGTTGCGACCGGGAAACACTTTTGCCTGATCTTGATGTCATCCGCCACGCCATTACACCGCGGACCAAAGCCCTTATTTTGAATTCACCCAACAACCCCTCCGGTGTTATTTATCCGGCTGAAATCCTGGTCCAGCTTGATGCTCTCTTAAAGGAGATCCCGCAGACCATCTACGTGCTGTCCGACGAGCCCTACAACGAACTGGTCTTCGACAATCAAACCGTACCCGATACCATGGCCCATATCAGCAATGCCATCATCTGTACCAGCTGGAGCAAATCCTTGTCACTGGCCGGCGATCGGATCGGGTATCTGGCGATCAGTCCCCGCTGCGAGGATTTTGACCGGTTGATTGATGCCGTCCCCTTTTGCAACCGGACCCTCGGTTTTGTCAATGCGCCGGCATTCTTCCAGCGTGTGGTCGAAAAAGCCATCGACGCCCGCGTCGACATCAAAAAATACGAAGAGCGGCGGGATCTGCTGTTAGGCGTTCTCCGAGATGCCGGTTTCGAGGTCAATTGCCCGGCCGGCGGCATTTACTTGTTCCCCCGCTCCCCCATTGAAGACGATGTGGCCTTCGCCCGGGCCTGCGCCCGGCACAACGTCACCCTCGTGCCGGGAACCGGTTTTGGCTTCCCGGGCTATGTGCGCCTCTGTTTTGCCACCAGTCAAGCCACCATCCTCGGATCCGCACGAGCCTTCCGGATCATCGGTCATGAATTCGGCTTGAATTAAATCTAGAAAACCAATTTGAAAAAAAGACCGGCCCCGTCATTTGAGATTCTTCGGACAGAGCCGGTTTTTTTCTTGATTTGATGAGTTATTGATTGAGTTGAATATCCAAGCTGGTAGGTAGCGGAATAACAATACCCTCTTCGTCAAAACGCTGTTTAACCTGTTCAATCACATCAAAACGGATCTGCCAGTAATTGGCTGAATCGACCCAGACTCGGACGGCATAAATCATGCCGCTCTCGG
>JAAYPL010000001.1 GCA_012519875.1 Clostridiaceae bacterium
GAACGAGCACGGTCGCCGCCATTGCCGAATAAAACAACCAGGCGGCCGGTAGTGTATTCACGCAATGTATTGAGCAAATTTTCCAAGCTGGCGGCATTGTGCGCATAATCGACAATAACCTGAAACGGACGACCGGTCGGAACAGGCTGAACACGGCCGGGAACAGATATCATGGAAAGACTGTTGCGCACAGCTTCCAGCCCGACTCCTTCCAAGCCTGCGGCGGCAATGGCTGCCAAGGCATTATAGACGTTGAATAAACCCGGCATGCCGACAAAAACCTCACCCCTGTACCAGGGACTTTGCAAATTAAAAGATGTACCGATCCGATGATGACGTGTCGTTTTTTTGATGTCTTCCGCTCGTATGTCGGCTTGGCCGGTTAGACCATAAGTAAGGCAGGAGCCGCCGACCGCCGCGCGAACCTGTGAAAAACAGTCGATATCACGATTGATAACGGCGTGTTGACATTGCGTGAACAAACGTAGTTTTGCCGCGAGATAGTCATCCATCGTCGCATGTTCCGTCGGCCCGATATGGTCGTGAAAAAGATTGGTAAAAATGCCGGAAGTAAAATGACAGCCGTAAACGCGCTCCAGCATCAGTCCCTGCGAAGAAACTTCCATAACACAATGCTTGAGCCCCCGGTCGCACATTTCATCAAGCAAAGCCTGCAGATCATAGGATTCCGGGGTTGTCCGGGAAGCAAAAGTAATTTCGTCACCGATAATATTGGCTACTGTGCCGACGAGTCCGGTCCGGTGTTGAGCAGCATCGAAAATCGCCTTGGTCATGTATGTTGCCGTGGTTTTGCCTTTGGTCCCCGTGATGCCGATCAAAGACAGGCGGCCCGAGGGATGATTAAAAAACAAGTCCGAGACATGGGCCAATCCTCGTCTTGTATCGGCAATCCGAAACCACGGCACATTCAGATCACCCACCGGCTTTTGCACCAGGATAGCCGAGGCGTCCTGTTCCAATGCCTGATTGATATACCGATGTCCATCCGTTACATAACCTTCGATACAAACAAACAGTGAACCGCGGCGAGCTTTGCGCGAGTCATAAACAATGGAATTGATTTCGACAGACGGGTCACCGTGTGCCTCCAGTATTTCCAACCCTTTTAGTAATTCCTGCACCTGCATTGATCAAACGCTCCCCGATTGAACGATGTTCGCCCGCCCTAGTTTGCCGCATCCGGTTGAGCAACAATTTCCTCAAAGGTTTCAAACCGGATGGTCACTGTACTGCCCCGCTTCAGTCGGAGCGGACCGATCGGCTCCTCAGGGTCGACGTGCAGCTCATCTTTGATAATCGGCTGCCGACTATAGGTAGGAGCCGGATCCTGACCGGCGGCAATACCCAAACTGTCGCCATTAATCAGAATGTTCAGACCGCTCTCAGCAGCCGATCTCATACATTCGTTAACATTTTTGCCTGTAAAGTCCGGAATGACAACCATTTTTTCTTCGGGTTCCGATTCCGGATAAAGAATGATCAATCCGGATTTATGCAGTTGTGCATCTGCCGCCGGCCATTGATAACGAACCTTTGTATTATTGCCCATGGCCGAATCACCGGCTTCCACCCGGAACCCCAGCGACGTGAGCTGCTTCACGGCCGCACCGTACGTCATGCCGACAACCTCGGGAACATCATGCAATTGGGTCAGGCGCGAAACATCGCGATCACTGTAGACTCTTGGCACAGCCATATATTCCAGGGTGCGGGAGATGGTCTCTCCGCAGGCCGTGGAAGCAATCCGGGAGGAAACATCCTTGTCGGAAGGTTTTTCCAAAACAACCAAGACAACTATTTCCGGACTGTCCGCCGGGGCAATGCCGGCAAAAGAAAGTGTGTGATACCCCTGTTCGTCAGTGGATGTGCTGGTCTTGCCGGCAACAGCATACCCTTCGACATAAGCCGGCGTTCCGGTTCCGTAAAGTACAACACCCTTGAGCAATTCCATGATCCTTGTCGAGGTTGTTTCCGAAATAGCCTTGCGGATGGTTTCCGGCTGGAATTCCTTAACAATGGATCCGTTATGATCCGTAACAGCTTTGGCCAGCATGGGCCTGACCAAGCGACCACCGTTAGCCAGAGCGCAGTAAGCCGTGGCAATCTGCAACGGGGTCGCCGTTGAAGATTCGCCGTACGACAAGGTAACCATATCCAGTTCCGTGGGCTTGGCATGCAGGATGCCGGCACTTTCAGCCGGCAGATCAATTCCGGTTGGAGCCGATAGACCGTAAGCCCGGATATAGTCATAAAACTTGGTGACCCCGACCCTTTGCGCAAGCTGCGCAAAAACCGGGTTGCATGAATTCCAGAAAGCCTGCTGCAAGCTCTCCAACCCATGCGATCGCTTGTACCAGCACTCGATCTTCCAGTCCAAAACATATAACGGCGCATCATTCATGATCTCAGACTCGCTGGTCAACGCTTCTTCCAATGCAATCGATGCCGTAATCGCCTTCATGGTTGAACCGGGCTCATAAGTATTGGAAATGGCTTTGTTGCGCCAGACCTCCGAGGACAGAAAGTCAATTTTGTTATCTTCCATGCTTTCCCATTCATCCACCGAAACAAAATCCGGCCGAGCCGCCGGTTCGGCACTGGAAAAATATGGGTAGGAAGCCATGGCCAGGACAGCGCCCGTATGCGGGTTCATGACCACAATGGAACCGCCATGGGTTACATCGTAAAGCTTGACCGCCTTGGCCAGAATCTCCTGGGCAATTTTTTGAATATTAACATCGAGATGCAGAATGATGTTTTGGCCATCTTTGGCACGCAGACTGGTGGGTACGGAGAAAGGCAGCTCTCCCCTGCCGAGATAATTGTCCGTCTCGACATATGTGTAGCCGGGTTCGCCGGTCAACAGCGTGTTATACTGAAGCTCGACGCCAAGTTGGCCGACAAGATTACCGTTGTCGTAATTCGTATAACCGATCACCTGGCTGGCCAAACTGCCATTGGTGTAATAACGTTGCGGTTCCGCATCGATCCGGATTCCACCGATGTCGGCGTTCCTTTTATAGGTCAGCAGCGCCTCGGCTTCGGCCCGGGGGACATCCTTTTTTAATTGGATATAAGTGCTGTCGGTCTTTTCCAGTTCGACCAATATGTCATGGCTTTCCATGTTGAGGCAAGCCGCTATATTATCCGCGATTTCCTGGCGAGAAATATTCTTGGTAATTGAATAAACATCCTTGGGCGTTACACCGATCCGATATACATAAGTTGTTCCGGCAAGCTCCAGGCCATTGCGATCAAGAATGCGGCCACGTTTGGGGTTTTCATCAACTTTTTTGTAGTGCTGTCCGGCGGCGGTTTCGGCAAAAGTTGCATGCTCGACAATTTGAATATTATACAGTCGGTAAATCAGCAGACCGGCAAAAAGAATCACTAGAATGAATAAAGCAGCAAATCCTAACCGTCGGCTGCGCCCCGGCCGACTCACGTTGCTGCGTGGCCCTTTGACTTGGACTTGGCGAACGACTTGTTTTGACCGATCCGCTGATGTTCTTTTGGCGCGCCGGCGCTGCTGGCGCTGCTTTTCGCGCAGAAACCTCCGATCAGCTTCAAGATTGCGTCCGTTCTTCCGGTTCAAATCAATTGACCTTCCCTTGTTGATTCAAACTCTTGAAATAACCTTCCACGGTACGATAAACACTGGCCAGAAAGGTCTCATTCTCAGTGGAGCCTGCTGAAGGCTGGGCAAAAATAATCCGATCTGATTGCGGAATGACGACCTGAACCAGCTGACTCCCGGCCGGATCCTGCAGACCCAGCTTATCCATGGCTTGTTGCCGGATCAAGTCAAGGTTTGTTTTTTGAGCCAGTTCCTCGCTGATTTGGCTGCGTTCCTGATCCAAACGGGAAATTTGGCGTTCAATGGCCAGATTGCTGAAATTCATTTCCAGAATGGTGGCTTGACGATACATAACAAAAGCAAATACACCGGCGATCACAAATATGGTCAGAATGGCTCCCAGCAACATGCGCAGACGCTGAAAGGCCAATTGCTGTCGAATAGCTTTGACCTGAGTCTGTTGAACAGCCCCACGCCCCGGAGTTGCTGAAACAGAAACCCGTTTGGGCTTGATCACCGTTTTTTTTCTCTTGACCGGTCCCACTGTACGCCGGACATCGGAGGTTTTGATGGCCGGGCTGATTTTCAGGGCCAGATTGCCGGATACTTTTGTCATCGTGGATCCCCCCTTGCCTATATCGATCAGGCTGTCTGCCTGTTTTTTTCAAAGCAACGCAGCTTGGCGCTTCGGGAACGAGGATTCTCCTGACGTTCCTTCTCATCTGCGATGATGGCTTTCCTGGTTATGACCCGCCCCTGTGCGACCTGGCCACAGACACAAACCGGGAAATCCCGTGGACAGGTGCAGGGTTTTTCCAGTTTACGGAAAGCCTCCTTGACCAACCGGTCCTCAAGGGAATGAAAGGTAATCATGCACAGCCGGCCTCCGGGGCGAAGCCATCGAGGCGCGACCGCCAGCAACTGTTCGATGGCGTCAAGCTCTTGATTAACCTCAATGCGGATCGCCTGAAAAACCCTTCTGGCCGGATGTTGCGCCTCTTGGCGACTGCCGGCGGGCATCGCCTGCCGGACAACTTCTGCCAAATCGGTTGTCGTGACAAAAGGGGTGTCCGCGCGCCGGTTCACAATTGCCCGGGCGATTTTCCCGGCGTGCCGTTCCTCTCCGTATTGACGAAAAATCCGGGTCAATTCCTTTTCGCTGTATGTGTTCACCACATCCGCCGCAGTCTGACCGCTGTCACGGTCCATTCGCATATCCAAAGGGCCTTCCTGCCGATAACCAAAACCTCGGCCGGCCTGATCAAACTGCCAGGACGAAACTCCAAAATCAGCCAGTATTCCATCCGCCCCATCGAGCCCCAGCTGAGCCATGATCTGGGAAAGATCGGCAAAATTGCCATGTACAACCTGCCAGGCGGCTTGACTGTCAACGGATGCCAATCGGCTGCTGCCGGCACGCATAGCATCCTCATCCCGGTCGATCGCAATCAGACGACCACGGCTGTTTAAACGTGAAAGCAACCCGGCGGCATGTCCGCCACCACCCAATGTACAGTCAACATAAAGACCGTCCGCAAAGACGTTCATCAAATCCAGAACCGGCTGCATGAGCACCGGTTGATGTGAGAAGCTAAATTCCCTTAACATCAAACCGTGACAGGTCAACCTCAGACAAGGATCCCTGCTCCTCCTTTTGTTGCTGATAGAAGGCCTTTGAGCAGATTTCGAGTTTATCGAACATGTCGATAAAGCAAATCTCCTCGCCGGGCTTAACCTGAATATGGGACCAGAGTTCATCGCTAATGGAAATCCTGCCCTGGCTATCCAGTTCACAGACCATGGCCTCCCCGAGGACGGCTCGTTTAAAGCGACGAACCGCCGGATCTGTACCCGACAGCTGGTTGATCTGGTCACGTATGCTGCGAAAATTCTCCGGCGTATAGGCCGAAAGATAGCCATCGTCCAAACTAAGCGTAACGATCAACGAGCCCCCAATACTTTCTCGCAAGCGGGCAGGAACAAAGACGCGGCCTTTGGCATCGATAATATGTGTAAATCTGGCCATGTTGATCCCACCCTTCCTCGTTGATTAACGGTCTGGTTTTGAATGTGGCGTACGGTAACAAGGTAAAATTTCACCACAATTAACCACATTAATGTATAATTGCTCTACATTTCACCACTTACGTGCTATTCTACACGTACTTTCCGAGAAATTCAACCGTTAATTGCCTGTTGGCAGGTTGTAATTAAAATGAAATATTCAACATCTCTACACCTTGTGTTATCGGGAATTTGAAACACAATATGTTGAAAAATAAAAAAACTGCCTGTCATGGCAGTCGAGGAATAATTGCGTCCGTAGAATTTATTTATTCAAATTTCGTTCCATCGAGATACATAACATCACGCCGAGGGCCAGAAAATTAACAATCATAGCTGTCCCGCCCAGACTGACAAAGGGCAGCGGAATGCCGGTAATCGGCAACAAGCCGACACACATGCCCAGATTTTCGATAAAGTGGAAAGCCAGTGAGGCGGTAATACCAACCATCATATAGGACAGTGCCGGCCTTTGGGTCTGAATTTTCGAAGCGACATACAGGCTCCGGGCCAAAAAGAAGAATATTAAAATGAGCAAT
Source organism: Clostridiaceae bacterium (assembly GCA_012519875.1). Classification (GTDB taxonomy): domain Bacteria; phylum Bacillota; class Clostridia; order Saccharofermentanales; family UBA5734; genus UBA8949. The sequence continues at coordinate 6,202 of JAAYPL010000001.1, forward strand.
GCCGTGGTTCCGATGAATCCCATATGTTCGGAGACCGCCGTATAAATAAAGTCGGACTCCTTAACCGGAACATGGACTAAATTGCCCTGCAGGTTGCCGGTCAACCCTCCGGAAGCAATCGCCCGTTTGGATTGGATCAGATTATAGGACGCCGCAGGGTCATGCCCGGGATACAAAAAGGTGATGATGCGGCTTTTCTGGAAATCTTTGAGGAGAAACAACCAGGCCAGAACACCGGTCAAAACCAGACCGGAAGCGCCTAAAAGAATAAAGCGCCAGCGCAGGCCCCAAACAAAAATCATACAAATCAACATGAAGAGGATAACCAACGCTGTGCCCAAATCGGGTTGCTTCCGAATGAGAAGAAGCGGAACACCGTATAAAGCCAGCAGCCCCACGCCGCCCTGCCATTTTTTGAGGCGGCCGTTGGTCATACCCTCAAAGATCTGCGCCGATGTCATGGCCAGGCCGATTTTCGCAAGTTCCGACGGTTGAAAGGTACCAATCAAAGGTAATTCAATCCAGCTGTCGGCACCCCACCTATCGATCATGGAAAAATTATCAACCAGCACCCAGACCAACATCAGCAGACTTGTGCCATAAATGATCCAGGCGATCAGGTTTAGCGTCGGCACTTCGACAAAACTGAGCGTCAAGGCGATCAACAGCCCGATCAGGACCGCCCCGGCCTGCTTATAGAAAATCATCGGATAAGCATCAAAGCCGGATGACAGAACCCGGTTGAGCACAAACAAGCCGATCATGGAAATCAGCACGACCGGAACCAGCAACCAATAATCCATGGCGGCAAAATAGGTGACTCTTTTTAGACGTTCAATACCGGGCTTTGCCATCGGACATCATCAATCATCGAGACCTTCGGTTTGTTCTTCGGGGAAATCTGCCGAAACTTGATCGTCGGTCGAAATCGCCGGAGCCGGCTCCGGCGATTCCTCCCGGAGATCCGAATCAGAGATTTCGATAAAATCGGAAACGGGGCCGCCCTCGTTTGACTGATCCGGGCGGAAAGCCATTTCAGCAGATAATGCCACCGCAAACTCGCGTTTCAGGCGGCGATGGCGGAGAATCGGCAGTAAAACAATCGCTCCGATCACCATTAAGGCCGATAACAACTGCGAAGCGCGAATGCCGGTTGTGCCGATCATCAGCGGATCTGTCCGGATCCCTTCCACAAAGAAGCGTACAAAACCATAGAGCAATAAATACCATAAGGTGACAGTAAAGGGCGTTTTGGCTGTTTTACGCAGCCGGAGCAAAATCACAAAAATAATTAAGTTGGCGATAAATTCGTAGAAAAAGGTCGGATGAACCGGCTTGAACGGATCAACGCCGGCTATACGGACACTTTGCAGATAGGCTGTGGTCTGATTGCTGATCATGCCCCATGGCAACGTGGTGTTGTTGCCAAAGGCCTCCTGATTGAAAAAATTACCCCATCGGCCGATCGCCTGCCCGAGCGGCACATAAACGGCCAAAAAATCCAGCAGGCGGGATATCGGCTTTTTTTTCAGGCGGGTGACCAATAAAATCCCCAATGCTCCGCCGATGACGCCGCCGTAAAAGGCCAATCCGCCTCGCCGCGTGTCCACAATGCTGAGAATATTGTCTTTGAAAGAATCCCATTCCAGCACAACGTAGTAAAGGCGAGCAAAAACAATCATCAGCGGAATGACGGCGATAAAAATGTCAAGGACATCGTCGGATTTGAGCTGATGCGCCGACGCATGGCGCATAGCCAGCAGCATGCAGAGAATCAAGGCGATCGCGATCAACAGGCCGTACCAGTAAACCGGCATGCCGAAGATGGAAAATGCCCGGCGGTTGATCGGCAGATTTTCGATGCCTAAGCCAGGGAAACTAACCAGAAAGTCAGGGTTCATTACATGTCACCTCACCGGTTGCAGAATCGAAGTCGCATAACCCGCCCTGTTCTCCAAAAAGCTCGCCATGGTCCGGGCGGTTGCACAGTCAATCATATCATAGATTTTCGGATAATCGAAGAGGTCGATCTCATACAGACTGCATTGGGCTTCGACAAGACCGCTGTGTTCCACCGAGTCCAGCGAACGAAGAAAATTACCGGCGGCGGCTCTTTTCTGAATGTCGAATAAATGCTCATCCGGTTCCGTGGAAAAATGATCAATCAACCCTTCTATAACGGCATTTGCGGCTTGCTCCGGCTGTGAAGATTCCCCGCCGCAGACCAAAAAGGCGTAGTTGCTTTCGCAACTGTAGTGAAATCCGAACGAATCATTAATCAGCCCTGAACCGTAAAGGCGATCGTAAAGGGGCGATGCCGGCGAAAGAACGGATTCCAGATAAAGACGCACTCCCCGTTGCCGGGTCACCAGATGGCGGCCTTTGAGTTCCTGACCCGGCCGGACGGAGGAATCTTTGAAACCAACCAGAAAAGAAGGGATCTTGACATCCATCTGCAGATTGCTGCCGGAGGAGGCCGGCAGCAAAGGTTCGGCAAGAAAAACGGGTCTTGGCCTTGAGCATGCCGGTCGGGAGGTTCTTTCCCCAAGAATCCCGGCCAGCAAAGCCAGCAGCCGATCCTCATCCAGATCTCCGGAAAGGGTGAGGATGATCTGATCCGGCTGGTAAAAATATCGCCGGACTGTTTTGAGATCCGTGTCTGTGATTTGGCGGACCGACTCAGGCGTACCCCCGATATCCTCACGAGCCGGGTGGCAGGAGTACAGAGCGGACAGCAGATCGTTGTAGCATCGCGAATCCGGATCATCCTGATATTGGTCGAGTTCCGCCAAAATAACCGGTCTTTCGGCTTCAATGCGATCCTGCTCGAGATATGGAGTAAAAACGGCCTGTAAATAAAGCGCCAGAGGCTGTTCAAAATGATGCACGGTGGCAAAATAATATAGGGTGTGCGTATGGGAGGTATAAGCGTTTGCCGATGCGCCCAAGCTGGCCAGATCACCCAATAGTCCACCGTTGTCATCCCGGCTGAAGAGACAGTGTTCAAGAAAATGCGCGGTTCCGGCCGGGACATGAATGGTCTTGTTCCCGACATTAAAGGTGGTGTGGATCGAGCCATAGGGTACGGTGATCGCCGCAAAGCGGCGGCTAAAGCCCGGGCGAGGCAACAATTTAACCACAAGTCCGCTTTCGTGCCGGAGAATTCTGAGTGTTTTGCCGGTCAGCGGATCGGTTATGGTCCGGCGACTGAAACCGCTGTTGTCTGTTGCTGGCCCAAAGTTGCTGTTGCTCATTTCTGCGCCTCATTATCCATTCCGGTCAGGACATAACATGTCACCAACCGTAAACCCGATGCCAGTTGCGAGACCTCTTCGGGGGTCACCGACCGCAAAGCGTCCAGAGATTCTTTCCGGTTCATTAGTCGGCCGTATAGGTGCCCATACATTTGATGAGCCAGCATGGATGAAAGATCATCGTTGACCGAAAGAATCCCGGTTTCAATCATACGACTGGTTCGTTCAAATAAGGAGTTGTCAAAATCACCGGTCGACAACCTGGCCAGCTGGTCACGGATTGCTTCCAGCGCATGATCCACTTTCTCCGGGGTTACGCCTGCCATGATAAACATCGCCGACAAACTACGTAAATGCGAAGAAAATACGCTATAGGCCAAACCCATTTTTTCTCGGACAACATCAAAGAGCAACGAATGTACGTCACCGCCCAACATGCTGTTCAAGAAGGTCACAGCAATGGAGCGATGACTAAAATACGGGGGTAAACCTTGATAGGCCAGTACGATTCTGGCCTGCTCCACTTTCCTTTTTTCCAGACGAACCGCCGGCTCGGCCGGATCGAAAGGAGATGGTTGTTCCGACGGACGGATTTTTGCCCTTTCGCCATCCGGCAGTTGTCGGATTCTGGCCAGGCAAGCTTCCAGCAGATCAGAGTCAATCGATCCGCCCAGGTAAATCGAAGCGCTGCACTGTGACAATAGTGTTTTATATGCGCCGGCCAGCTCGTGGCGTGAGATTGATTGCAAAGATTCAAGGTCGCCATATGGCGACAGCCCTTGAGGTTGGTCTCCGCAAAAAATGTCCAGACAGCGATCGTAAGCGAACTTGGCCCGGTCATTTTCACGGGCCGACAATTCCATCATCAGGTTCTGACGCTCGGTTTCCACAATATCTTCATAAAATAAGCCTTCTTCATCAAGCGAGGGATCCAAAAGCACATCAAAAAGGAGATCACAGACCGCAGAAAAGGGTGACGAGCCGTCGATCCAGCGCCGCAGAGCCTCAGCGGAAAATGTAATCAACTGCAGATCACCTTGCCTCTCTTGGCTGGATTCGAGGGTGGCTCCGTAGAGACTGTCAAGGGCTCTGGCCAACTCAACTCTGCTTGGATATCGCCGACAGGATGCCGCCAGAACACGAGAAAGCAGTGCCATGCTCGCCGCTTGCCATTTTTTTAACGGCAGGTAGAAAACAAAGTGGATGGCGGCCTGCACGAAACGATCGGTGGGTAAAACATAAACCGGCACACCGGAAATTCTGGCCTTTTCGTGACACAACTCCGATTCACGGTGCCATTGTTGAACCTGTTGCAGGTCGGCATTGACCTGATTGCCCAGCTGAGCAACAGACTCAAACCGCATTTCCGGCCGGATTCTTTGCAAAAAATCGATATGAATATCGCGGCCGTAAAGGGTTTGATTCGTATGGTATAAGCAGGTTTCGGCCAGGGGGTGCTTGGCAGCCGCATCCACGGTAGGCCTGAGGCCGACATTGGTAATTGAGTCATAGGTCCGTCCATCGACACGGGTTCTGGTGGCATAAACACCATAGGCCGGGCAAGCCTGAAATGGCGGAATTGGTATGTTGGCAGTCGGGAATCCGAGTTTGCTCCCCAGACGACGGCCCTGGATGACTTTGCCGTGCAGACTGTAGGGACGACCCAATAAACCGGCAGCCGCATCCACATGACCTTGAACGATCAATTGCCGGAGACGGGAGCTGGAAATACGATCCCCTCCCTGATTGACCTGCTCGATCACAATGAGCCGAACCTGACTGTCCTCGGCCCATTTTCGCAAAAGCTCAACATTACCCGCTCCGTCACGACCGAATCGATAATCATGACCGACCACAACCAGCTTGGCACGCAGCCTGCTTTTCAAATATTTATTCAAAAACTCAACCGGATCGGTTGCGGCAAAAGTTCGATCAAAAGTTAAAAGATGGGTTTCACTGATCCCGCAGTCCGAAAGCAAAGCCAACCGGTCGTCCAGATCGCAAAGATAACCGGCGAACGAGCCATTCGGCCTCAGAACACTTTCCGGACGCTCGGGGAAAGTAAGAACTGCCGGTACGATGCCCATACGATGGCTTTCAAAAACCAAGGTGCGGAGAAGTTCCAAGTGGCCGCGGTGGACACCATCGAAAAAGCCAAGGCCTATGCCCCGCGGATGACACGCAACGGCAAACTCAGGATTGTCGAAAATCAGCAAGGTCGATCAACACCCTTTCGGTTTTAATCCGGTAAAATGCCGGTTCGGCCTCTTCCAGTCCGGCAACGCAAATCAGCCGATTACGACTGTAGAAAACCAGCTTTCGGCCATTTTCCGGAATCAGCTCCGGACGGCAAGTCAAAGAAAATGGTTGGTTTTTCAGCAGGAAATCCTCGGAAAGGACAAGGGATTGCCCGGATATCAATTTTGCCGCCAGGTCGGCCGGCAAATCGCAAGCCGGGAAAGAATCAAATGCCCGACTGATATCTAAAAGCAAACCTTTGTTGTGCAGAAAGGTCATAAAGGACTGCTGACCGATACCTTGCCGGCTCCAGTCAAACAGCTGCTCCAGATCCACGGCATCCGCCAGTTCGAACGGTCCGCAACGGCTGCGAACAAGTGTAGTTGCATGGGCATAATAGCCCGTCCGCTGTCCCAGGTCATCGGCTAAGGTGCGCATATAGGTGCCTTTTGAGCAATCAACCCGCACAACGGCACGAAGAATGCCATCTTCCAGACCGATTTCCTCAACAACAATCTCTTTGATACTGACCGTCCGGGCCGGACGATCGACCTTCCGGCCGCTGCGGGCGTAATCGTAGA
>JAAYPL010000024.1 GCA_012519875.1 Clostridiaceae bacterium
ATTTCAACGGAGTGTGCGGGGATCTTCCGCTACGGCTTATTCTTGGTTCGAAAGGTTACGCATACTATTTTGACAGTATAATGTCCGCCTACAGAACTGGAGTGCCCGGTTCGGCAAGTATGAGAGCTTTGTCAAGCTTCGCCAAGATTAAGACTACATTCGATGCCCACATAATGATTCTGCAGGAGTTCGATGCATATACCGACGGCCAATATCATGATGTGATTCAGAAGGCTATAGAACTCAAGCTGTTTACGTCTTTGGTTCATAGGCAAGAACTTGTTGAGCTTAAGAGCGAGAGGTTCCGTCATCTTTATGATGAGCTTCACTGGTACTCGAAACTTAAGCTCAGATTATACAGTTTCAGCCCGACGCTATTTCGCATCGCTAGGGATCTTAAGAGAAGATTGGCAGCCCGTGGCTAATCCGTAGGGAGATCCCCCGGCTCTGCCGGGGTGGCCGTAGAAGGTTGACAGATCTGGAATTATGCCATCTCGTACAAGTTACGCACCATTCGGTATCGCAAACAAACGCTCTGCGAGCCAACGGTGAAATAAACTACGGCCCTCGGAATATTGGTTTTTTAATCGGTTGCGATCAGGCCCCTTTGAGGGGGCAGCAACCGTAAAGCCTCCGGTTCTGCCGGAGGATACTTGCGCAAAATGAACCCGCTTACACTTAAAGTGAGCTGATTTAAAGCACTCATGTCCCTTAAACAACAAGCCGTATCGGGCCTGATCTGGAGCTTTGTGGACACCTTTGTTGGTCACGGGATCGGCTTTGTCATCGGTATCCTTCTGGCCCGGCTCCTCTCCCCCCGCGAATTCGGCCTGATTGGGATGATCGTGGTCTTCATCACCGTTTCCGAATCGTTCATCAATAGCGGCTTCAGCAACGCCCTGATAAGAAAAAATAACTGCACTCAAGCCGATTATTCCACCGTCTTCTATTACAATCTGGCCGCGGGCCTGGCCTTCTTTTTCATCCTTTTCGCCTCTGCCCCCGCCATCGCCAAATTCTTGAAGGAGCCTGAGCTTCAAACCATTGTTCAGGTCCTGGGCGTCATCCTGATCATCGATTCCCTGACCATGGTCCAGCGTACCATCCTGATCAAGCGGATCGACTTCAAGCTTCAGGCCCGCATCTCGGTTATTTCCTCGCTCGGATCGGGGATTGTTGCCATCGCCATGGCGTACTCCGGCTTCGGGGTCTGGAGCCTCGTGGCCCAGCGCCTCTGCCGTCAGGCGCTCCATTCCCTTCTGCTCTGGATCTGGAATCGCTGGAAACCGACCCTGGAATTCAGCACACAATCCTTCCGGGAGTTGTTCGGATTTGGGAGCAAACTCCTGGTAAGCGGCCTGATCGATACCGCCTACAACAACATTTACTACCTAATTATCGGCAAGTTTTTCTCGGCACAGGAATTAGGGTTTTACGCCCGAGCGGATGAATTTAGCAAAATCCCGTCCCAGAACCTGAACGGCATCATCGGCCGGGTCAGCTACCCCGTTCTGGCAATCATCCAGAACGACATCCCGAGGCTCAAACTCAATTACCAGAAGCTGATCCGCAGTACCATGTTCATCACCTTTATCCTGATGCTCGGAATGGCCGCCGTGGCCGAACCCATGATCATCGTCCTGATAGGGGAAAAGTGGCGTCCCTCGATCATCTACCTGCGAATGCTCTGCTTTGTGGGAATGATGTACCCGCTCCACGCGCTGAACCTCAACATGCTGCAGGTTCAGGGGAGATCTGACCTCTTTCTGAAACTAGAAATCATCAAGAAGATCCTGGCAATCCCCATCATCATCATCGGCGTCGCGTGGGGCATCAAGGTGATGATCGCCGGCATGATGGTCAACACCCTGATCGCCTATTATCTCAACAGCTACTGGAGCGGCCGCATGATCGGCTATTCCTTCAAGGATCAATTGAAAGACATCGGCCCCTCCTTTTTCTTTGCGCTTCTGATGTCGGCCACCGTATTTATCGCCGGTTACTATTTGCCGGCCGCATATTTGGTTTAATTAATGATACAATTAACAATCGGCGCCGCTTTCGTCATCGTCGCGTCTGAATTGTTTCAACTCCGGGACTACCTTTACATCAAGTCCCTATTAGTGGAAAAACTGAAGGCCGAAAACAATGGATAAACTGGACAGCCCCATCTACGTTACACAGCCGGCTCTGCCGGATCTTGAAGATTTCATCCCCTATCTCCGGCAGATCTGGGAGAACAAGATCCTGACCAATAACGGCCCCTTCCATAAACAATTGGAAAAAGAACTGGCCGAATACCTGGGCGTCCCTTACATTTCCTTGTTTGCCAACGGCTCCCTGGCCCTGCTTACGGCACTCCAGGTTCTGCGGATTGGCGGAGAAGTGATCACCACCCCGTACAGCTTCGTGGCTACCACCCACTGCCTTTGGTGGAACAACATCAAGCCGGTCTTCGTGGATATCGAACCCGAATTTTGCAACCTGGATCCCGAAAAGATCGAAGCCGCCATCACCCCGAAAACGAGCGCTATTCTTCCGGTTCACGTCTACGGCAACCCCTGCAAAATAGAGCGGATCCAGGAAATCGCCGATATCTACGGTCTGAAAGTTATCTACGACGCCGCCCACGCCTTCGGGGTCAGGTACAATGGCCAGAGCATCTTCAACTACGGCGATCTCTCGGTATTGAGTTTTCACGCCACCAAGGTATTCAACACCATGGAGGGCGGTGCCATCGTCTGTCACGACGCCCCCACCAAGAAGAGAATCGATTATCTAAAGAATTTCGGGTTTGCCGGCGAGACCACCGTTATAGCCCCCGGAATCAATTCAAAGATGAACGAAATGCAGGCGGCACTGGGGCTGGTGCAGCTCAAACACAACCAGGAGAACATCGACAAGAGACGGGCTATTGTTGGCCTTTATCGCAAGCATCTGTCGGGAATTCCTGGGATCTCCTTTCTTCCCGAACCCCAAAACACCGTATCAAACTTTGCCTATTTCCCCATTTTTGTGGAGGAAATCGAGTTTGGGATGAGCCGTGACCAGCTCTACGAAAATCTTAAGCAAGCCAACATCTATGGTCGTCGTTACTTTTACCCGCTAATCAGCGATTTCCCCATGTATCGGAATCTTGATTCCGCGAGCCCTGCCAACCTTCCCGTAGCGCGTTATACTGCCGATCGAGTACAATGCCTTCCTTTATACCCAATCCTCGAACCGGAACAGATCATGCATGTTGCTCGTCTCATAAAACTCCTGAGACAGAGAACCAATAGCCCAGACACCCACCAACCCATTAATGCTGAAGCGCAAAACAAGGTGCCCTGAAGAAGCGTATTGAAAGAATCAGCTTATGCCCAGAATGTTCCTCCTCTTTTCAGGCCACAATGATCGGGCTGTTCTAGCCTTATGTCGAGCCTTTACCAACCGCAAGGTTGATTTTGTGTTAGTCGCAGGCTCCAAGTCGGATCCGATTCTACGAACTACCTATTCCGATCATGTTGCTTTCATTCGCGCTGATCATGTCGTCGACCTGTCGTTGTTTGAAAAGGCCCGCCGCTCCATATCACCGCGATACTCTCTTGTTTATTGCTCTACAACCGAATTCATCAACTCTTGGGTACTCAACAATCGTCAATCCTTGCGTGATCTTGATATTGAGGCAAATCTACCACCAGTTGATGTTTACAATCAACTGACTCAAAAGAGCACAAGTCCGGACATAGTTAAAATGATTTGCGGGCTTTCCTCTCCATCAATCCTACCCTGGACAAGCCCAATCAGTCCCTGTGTCTTTAAGCCGAAATCCAATATTCTCCAAGGAATAGTCCACTACCCGATTCTTTGTTTTAATAACGACGAGGCAACACATCTTTCTTCTATGCTGGATCCTAATGATTGGTTTGTTCAACAATATGTAGAAGGACAGAGCCATTACATATGTGCTTATCTATCACGGAGTGGAAGGTACCATTGCTATTGGCAAACTAATCTGATGCAGCAACCGAATGGCAAATCCATTGTATTAGCACGACTTGGCTCAAATCCAGGAATAGACGAAGTTAAGCTGTTTCGCGGCTTATCGCTTATGGGATTTTGGGGGCCAATAATGATGGAAATCATCGAGGGCGCCGATGGCCACATCTATTTCATTGAACTCAATCCACGTTTTTGGGGTCCTCTGCAGTTAGGTGTTGATGCGTGCCCGGAGATGCTCGATCTATTTATAAGAGATGCAGGCTTTGATATCTCGGAGTATTTGCAGACACCAAAGCCCATCGATGGGCAATATTGGTATGCATGGGCCGAAGGTGCAGAAATGTTTGGATGTCGCATTTATCCTGCAGCCAAACAATATGATAGAAGCCATTTGCAAAGCTTGTTGAGGAAACACGATGTCTTCACTCGCGGGGATCTCTAGAACACCGCGATTCTCAGATGATTTGGCAAATCGAATTCCAATGCCTGGGGTTAACTAAATCCGACAATGACATATGTTGAATTATTGACATCTCTAGCTGCCCTAAAAAGCAAACATAGCTGTTACCAAATCCTCCATCCTTGGATTCGCGAGGCTGTTAAGGAGACATACCTTCCATCAGGAAAGCGAGAAGCAGAACGGCAGTCCTATATGGAGGAAATACTGCCGCTAAAAGGCAAGGAGCTTCTTGATATTGGTGCCAATACAGGCTACTTCAGCTTCAGTGCACTCGAAAAGGGTGCAAAGCACGTCACTGCTGTTGAAGGAAATGCTGAACATGCACGATTCTTAGTTGAAGCTTCCCGACTGTTAGGGATTGAAAATCGCTTTAATGTTGAGAATTCATACTTTAACTTCTCTGCGCCGCAATTTCATCACCTTGACATTATCTTATGTCTTAACGTCCTCCACCACCTCGGCGATGATTTTGGCGATCCTTTGATATCATTAGCTGAAGCTAAAATTGCTATCGCCCAAGCGCTTGCCAGAATGGCAAAACACTCAACATGGATGTGGCTTCAACTCGGATTCAACTGGAAAGGTGACAAAAGTCAACCCCTTTTCACGAACGGACTAAAAATTGAGCTAATTGATTTTGTTTCGAAGTCATGCATAAGTGCATGGTCAATCGTTAATATTGCGATTTATAACCCAGACAAAAATGTCTACGAAAATGCTAGCGACCAACTTTTGAAGCGCTTTGACCCAATCGGCGAATTCCTTAATAGACCGCTCTTTCTACTACGAAGTGTATTTTGAGGATAATGATGTACTCACTTACTACGCCTCAACATTGGATAAAACACGATAAGATTTGCTCCGTCAATGGCTGCCACGGATTCTATGTTACGGAATGTGTCAACGATAATGAGTCCCTGCTTTATCCATTTGAGAACATTTACACATGCCAGCATGACTTGTAAGGTGTTGTATCTTTCGCGGCCTTTGCAGTCCTGTGCTTTCTTTCTTCTGCCAAAAGGATGGGAAAGGTGCTCCAATAATGGCAGCTATCAAAGTTTCGATCATCATCGTCAACTGGAACGCTGGCCCACAACTCAAAGCTTGCATTGATTCCATCACTCAGTTTGGTGGCGAACATGTCGAAAATATCATCGTCGTGGATAACTGTTCAGTGGATGGCTCGGAAACGTTGGTTGAAGCGGATCCAGTCGTTACCCTTATGCGCGCCGGTGAAAATTTGGGCTTCGGGGCGGCCTGTAATATTGGTGCTCAGGCTGGAAATTCACCCTACATTCTGTTCTTGAATCCAGACACATGTCTTAAAGGCGGTTCGCTTTCAATACCCTTGGATTTTATGGGGCGACCCGAGAATGCAAAAGTTGGAATTTGTGGCATACAGCTTGTTGATGAACATGGCAAGGTGAGCCGCACCTGTTCAAGATATCCTACTTTGGGGCGTCTGGTGTCATCGGCTTTAGGTTTGGATAAACTGCCTGGGTTGGAGGGCTCAGGTATGCATATGCGTGATTGGGATCACAAGGATACCAGACAGGTTGATCAGGTCATCGGAGCTTTCTATCTGATGCGCCGTGATGTATTTGAGCATGCCGGGGGTTTTGATGAGAGATTCTTTGTGTATTTCGAAGAAGTAGACGTCGCTAGGCGGTGCAAGTTAGCCGGGTGGAATAGTTGGTACCTCGCCGAGGCTCAGGCTTTCCACGCTGGCGGTGGTACCTCGCGACAAGTTAAAGGTCGCCGGCTTTTCTACTTCCTACGTAGTCGCTTGTTGTATGCCTTCAAGCATTTCCCGCTCTGGCAAGCCTGGATCGTAGTTGGGGTAACCAACCTTTTGGAGCCCTTCACTCGATCAATTTGGTGTCTATTGGGTGGCGACTTTGCTGGTATTCAGCACACCTGGGCTGCCTACGGCCTGCTGTGGCGCTCCATGGGTCACATTCTTCGGGGTGAGGGACGTTATAACCCATGAAAGTCCTGCGCCTCTCCCGTGTCATCATGGACAGGGCAGCAGCGAAAGCCTCAGGGGGACCCGTCTCTTCTACATCCTGCGCAGCCGGATTCTCTTCGCCCGCAAGCATTTCGGAAGGGGGGGCGCCGCGGTCGTCGCCTTGGGCGCCTTGTTCCCGGAATTCGCTGCGAGACTGCTGGGGGCGGGCCTTGAACGGTC
>JAAYPL010000190.1 GCA_012519875.1 Clostridiaceae bacterium
ATCCTTGCCCCTGCGGTAGTGGGAAAAAATACAAGAATTGTCATGGCCGGACAGTCAATATTTAAGTGAAAGGCGCAAGGCGATGGAGTCATTCAACCGTTTTTCAGACATTGATCAATATCGACGACGAATCGAGCGGGCTGCCGCGCAAATCAATCGGTCCTTAACCACTGTGCCGGAATTTCTCCTGATTTTGGGATCCGGCCTGGGTTCATTGGCCAATCAGGTTGAAGATGCAGTTGTCCTTGCTTATTCGGCAATTGATGGTTTCCCACAGGCAACGTCTCCCGGTCATGAGGGAGAATTAATTCTGGGTTGGTGGCAGGATCGTCAGGTGGCGGTGATGAAAGGGCGATTTCATGTCTATGAAGGACATTCGACAGCCGATCTTGTTTTACCGATTCGCGTCATGCAAAAACTCGGGGTTCCCGGTTTGGTTCTTACCAATGCCGCCGGCGGTATGGATTCGGCATTCACGCCGGGGGATCTGATGTTGATCCGTGATCATATTGGCTTATGGGCGGATTCACCGCTAAAAGGTTTGAATCTGGATGAATTCGGGCCTCGATTCCCCGATCAGACGACTGTTTATGATCGCGAATGGGGAGATTTGGCTCTTAGTTGCGCCCGGGAACTGGGTATAACGCTGCATGAGGGGATTTATGCCTATTGCAGCGGTCCTCAATATGAAACCCCGGCGGAAATACGACTGTTGCGTATGTTGGGAGCTACGGCCGTTGGCATGTCGACGGTTCAGGAGGCTATTGTTGCCGCTCATGGTGGCATGCGTACGCTGGCCATTTCATGCATCACCAACTTTGCTGCCGGGATTCAAGGGAAACCTCTCAGTCATCAGGATGTGCTAACGGTCGGTGCGCAGACTGAAAACAAAATAGTTCAGCTGTTGTCACGGATCTTTGCCCGTATGCCTGATTTGAGAGAATAAAAAGAATAAGAGGATTTAATGTAATGTTTACCGGAATTGAGCCACACATGATTCGTTCGGGACAACAGAAAATCGACTGGGCTTTTGCCCACATGCCTGTCCTTAAGCAGATCGCAGAAGATTTTGATGTCGAGAAGCCGTTCCAAGGGCTCCGTGTTGCCGCCAGTATTCACGTTGAGGCCAAAACAGCCTGCTTGGCTAAGGTTTTGGCTCGAGGCGGGGCAGAAGTGGCACTGACGGGATGCAACCCATTATCCACCCAAGATGATGTTGCTGCGGCACTGGCTCAATCCGGTATCCAAGTTTATTGCCGACATGGTGTTGACACGGAAACGTATTTTGAACATTTGCGTCAGACGCTGGCCTTTCGTCCCCATCTGATTATCGATGACGGCGGTGATTTTGCCCAGCTTTTACATACGAGCTGCAAAGATTTGGCGGCCGATTTAATCGGTGGTAGTGAGGAGACCACCACCGGTGTCAAGCGTTTGCGTATCTTGGAAAAAGCAGGTCGACTTGCTTATCCGGTTATTGCCGTGAATGATGCCCGTTGCAAGCATCTTTTTGACAATCGTTACGGAACCGGCCAATCGGTTTTGACCGCAATTATGGCCGCCACCAATTTGCTGATTGCAGGTAAAGTGGTGGTGGTTGCCGGTTTTGGCATGTGCGGCAAGGGTGTGGCTCAGCGCGCCTACGCAATGGGAGCTCGTGTAATCATCACCGAAGTTGATCCGGTCAGGGCTTGTGAAGCTCTGATGGAAGGCTATGATGTGATGAGTATGAAGCAGGCGGCAGCTATCGGGGATCTCTTTATTACTGTTACAGGATGTTGTGACGTCATAACGAAAGAACACATTTTGGCCATGAAAAACGGAGCGATTTTATGTAACGCCGGCCATTTTGACGTGGAAATCAATCTTCAGGATCTAAAGTCCTTGTCCCAATCCGTTCAGGATGTACGGGCCGGTGTTGAAAGCTATCAAGTGTCAGTGGATAAGAGCATCCGGGTTTTGGCGAAGGGCCGGCTGGTCAACTTGGCGGCGGGGGACGGACATCCGGCGGAAATCATGGATATGAGTTTTGCCTTACAGGCTTTAAGCGCACGCTATTTGGTCCGTTATGGCCGTTCTATGAAGCCTGGCGTTTACGAAATACCGGAAGATATTGATCGGACTGTGGCTCGAGCCATGCTGGCAACAATGGACAAAGCCATCGATGAATTGTCTCCCGATCAAGTCTGGTATCTGGAGAACTGGGATCTTGATACGGATGTCTGATCGAGGAAACACCATGAAGACACAAAACCATCTGTTTGCAGATATCTTTCTGGTGACCCCGGACGAAAAAGGCCGGATAACCACGACCGGCCATGCATATGTATCTGTACGGGGAAATACGATTCGTTATGCCGGTCAATCTTTCGAAATGGCGGTCGATAGCTTTCATGGTGCGGCTTATGAGCGTTATGATGGGCGTAACCGGATACTTCTGCCGGCGCTGGCCAATACCCATGGACACCTGGCCATGACATTATTTCGCAACCAAGCCGATGATCGAAATCTTCAGGACTGGCTGTTCAACGTTATTTTCCCGCGCGAGGAACGACTCAATGAGGAGATTGTTTATACCGGCACCTTGTTGGGCATTGCCGAAATGATCCGTAGTGGAACCGGGGCAGCGGCGGATATGTATTATCATGATGAAGCAGTGGCACAAGCCGCCTTGGCGGCCGGGTTTCGGCTGAATTTTTCCTGTGACGCCAAAGATCCCCGTCCGGATGGTCAACATGATTTGTTACCGCAGCTCTTGGCTGATCGCATGGAGCGATATGCCAGGCATCCTTCCGATCTGCTGCGGGTTTCGCTGCTGGTCCATTCCATTTACCTTTATGAAGATGCTCTGTACCCTGAATTGGCTAAGCTGGCCGAAACATTAAACTGTCCGGTCCAGATTCACGTGTCCGAAACGAGGCAGGAAGTGGCGGAATGTGTGCGAAAATATGGTTGCCGCCCTCCGCGACAACTGGAGAAATTCGGTTTTTTCCGTACACCAACCTTGGCAGCCCACTGCACTTTTCTAGATGACGATGACCGGGCAATTCTTGCAAAATACCCGGTGGTGGTTGCTCATAATCCTTCCAGCAATCTTAAATTAGGTAGTGGCATCGCTGATTTAGCCGCCATGATCGATGCCGGTTTGAATGTGGGTTTGGGTACCGACGGTGCGGGCAGCAACAATAATCTAGATCTTTATCGAGAAATGCGTTTGGCAGCTTTCTTGGCCAAAGGAACAACCGGAGATGCTGCGAAGCTGTCAGCCGGTCAACTGCTGGACATGGCCAGCAGAATCGGTATGGCAGGCTTGGGCTTTGCTAATTCCGGGAGAATTGCCGCCGGCACTGATGCCGACCTGCAGATCATCAATTACGACGTGCCTTCGATGACACCTCTTGGGGATCCGGTGGCGGCTCTGGTCTATAGCTCGGATGCCTCGCTGGTCGAATCACTTATGGTTCAAGGACGCTTTTTGCTGTACAAGGGCGAATTACAAACCGTTGACGAAGAAAAATTGCTGGCCGAGGCACGGCAAGCCGCCCAAAGGCTAAACGCCTGATCTCCATCAGCCGATTATTCTCTGAAATCCGTTTACCCATTCATCACTGCTTATGCTGAAAGCATAATTCGTGATCAATACATCATCGATGGCATGTTTCCGGACGAAATCAGATAAGCTGCCTTTGAAGGTGCGCGGATCAATCACGAAGACATTTCGGTAATGATTGGTCAGATAGGGAACCAGTGCATTGCCGAAAGATTCTTTGATGACGACAATGCTACGATTATTTTCAAGGCCGGTCTGGAAATGGGCAAGGGGATGATCGCCGCCGATGAAAGCCATGTATTTGTTATTGCTCTTGACCTGCGGGTAAACCGCTCGTATTTGATAACCGCCGGTCATGGAATCTGACTGGTAGGCCATACCTTTGCTTTCGACGATCGGCATGAAGTATTCGACGAAATCAGGATTGTTTTTCAGAATCGGATTATTGGTGTAGCGATAAAGGCTGCCGACAAACCCGCCGGCAATCGTTCCGCTCTTCATGGCATCAAGGGGGACGGCATCAAAACCGACAGACTCACAGAAGGCGAAGTAGGCCTGGTAGGCTCCGCGTGCGGTCCAGTGATGGTCGGTTCGGAAATAAAGGTATTCCTGATGGTGTTGTTTAAGCCTGTTATAGGCATCAACCTTAACGATATCTGCCGGCAGGCGATCGTAAACGTGGGCAATAGCGTTTTCTTGGGAATTTCTATTGCTATGATACTTATCCGGAGCGTAGAACTCGACCGAAGTTGGAGCGATAAGGTCGATGATGCGTGTCTCCGGAAGCAACTTGTGCAGTTTTTCAATCAGAGTGATATAACGTTCGACCCTGGTCGAGCGGAAAGAATAAAGCTCCATTGCTCGATCTTTGATGATGATGACCGCAGAATAAGTGATCACCTTGTCTTCGGCTGCAACAATATTTGCATCGGTCGGGGTTGGTTGGGTGGTTGGGGTTGGGGTTGGTGCTTGTGTTGGTACAGGCGATGGGGATGATTGAGCGGGTGACGGATCAAGTGACGGCAGCGCCTTGTCCACCCCGGATGATTCGGTTGACGGGGCAATCCGGTTTGTTGTGGCGTGGGTGTCCGGCCAGGATTCGGTAGCAGGTGTTATATCGGACTCCAGAATTTCACCGATACCAATATCTGTATTCGGACGAACAACAATCGAAACATCCCCTTGAAAAGGAGACTGCAGTGCTGATACGGCGTGCGTGTATATATTGACGAGAAATTGACGAAAAGGGAATTGATCGGAAATGTAAGACTCGATGTCCATGGTGTATTGGCCGCTGAACAGTGAGGTAAGGCTGAAAGTTGGCCATTGTGCCAGCAAACGGTTTTCTTCCTCTGATTTGACCTGAACCGGTGAAACAATGTTCAGCACCGACAGGATTACGATCGGGATCAGGAAGAAGGCAATGATGACTTGATTTGTTTTCCGCATAAATAGCACCCGCTAAAACCGAAAATAGAGGAAGGGGTTGTAGGATGAACCTACCAGTGTCGCCGTGCTGAAAAACAGCAAAAATAAATTCCGAGAGATCGTAACGACCGCCAAGGCTCCGTGCTGTCGATTTTTTGTCATTTTATCATGAATCCGCCTGCCTAGATAAGCAAAAACCGGTGTCGAGGCCAATAAGGCAATGATCAAGAAGGGCAGATTGTTTAAAATCAGCCACTCACTCCGTTGACCCAAGATTTCTTGTCCGGAAAATCCAAACATCAATTTAAACATTGTGGCAATATCATCCAAATCGGTGAAATAGAAAAGAACCCAGCTCATGAACACGCAGATAGAAGCATAAAGACGACCGAACATGACCGGCAGGTGGGCCAACAAGCGGGAAAAGGCTTTCCTTTCCAAAAAGAACAATATGAAGAAGTAAAGTCCCCAAAGGATGAAGTTCCAGCTGGCTCCGTGCCAAAGCCCGGTGAGAAACCAAACGACAAAAAGGTTAAAGGTTTGACGTTTTCGGCTTCCGCCCATTGGGATGTAGACATAGTCACGAAAAAAAGTCCCTAGGGAGATATGCCATCGGCGCCAAAAATCCGTTACCGAGACAGCAATAAATGGATAATTAAAGTTTTCCTTGAATTGAAATCCGAACATCTGACCCAAGCCGATTGCCATATCGGAATAACCGGAGAAGTCAAAATAAATCTGGATTGAATAGGCCAGAATTCCCAACCAGGCATCAAGAACACCAAGATCGAAAAGATGGCTGCCCAATGTCTGAGCAACCAGTTCGCCGGCCATATTGGCGATCAGCACTTTTTTTGCCAATCCGATCAGGAACCGGCCGATCCCATCGGAAAAACCTGCCGGGGTTACTTGGCGATGGTTGATCTGCTCGGCAATATCGGCATATCGGACGATGGGTCCGGCGATCAATTGCGGGAACAGGGCCTCATAGAGTAATAGGTTGGCAGCTGACGTGGCTAATTGTGCATGCCCGCGGTACAAATCAATGGCGTAGGTTAAGATTTGGAAGGTATAAAAAGAAATGCCGATGGGTAGGTTGAAACGAGGAATCGGGAGATGCCAGTTAAACAAAACGTTCAGATTTTCCAGCAAGAAACCGGCATATTTAAAAAATATCAGAGAAGCTAAGGCTCCAACAATTGCCAGAATCAGATAGGCTTTGCTGCGTGGTGTTCCCCGGTGTTGATCAATTTTCAAACCGGTTCCATAAATAAATAAGCCGGTCAGAATCATTAAAACAACCCAGACAGGTTCTCCCCAAGCATAGAAAAAAAGTGAAAACAGGAGCAGGACTATATTTTTTGCTTGATGCGATCGCACCAGATAAGTTATCAACAGACAAAGGGGCAGGAACGCGTAAATAAAAATCAGACTGGAAAAAACCATGTCAAACCTCATTGCCATTTGTTATGTCGGTAATAATACAGCTCAGATAAATATAAACTTCATTCTGGAAAGAATCAATCACTTCGATATGCAAATCCTTAAATGTAACAAACAACCAACACTGGAAATTTTTCCCGGCGAAATGTAAACTGAAGTGACGCAAAAAGAGA
>JAAYPL010000025.1 GCA_012519875.1 Clostridiaceae bacterium
CCATCGATCTCCAGCACCTTGCAACGGCGGACTTCGCCGCTGGGCAATTCGATTTCGCCCAGTTCGTCATATTTGACATTCTCCACCTGCTGAACCAGCATCAGCGGGCCGGCAACTTCTTCAATTGTCCTGTATTCTTTGGCCATTTCAATGGACCCCCTGCGGAATGATTGAATTGATTTGTTCGGTTAGTTCACGTTCCAGCCGATCGGCGTGGCTGACGATCTGATCCTCCGGCACACTCTTCAGTCGAGCGATCTCGTCCAGAACCGGTATCTCAATAAGTTCACGGAAAGGGGCGCCATCGCCCAAAGCCTTGCTGCCCAGGAAATAGAACTGCATGACCAGGGACAGCATGCGGAGCTGCTTGGTCAGTGAGGTGTATGTATCGATTTCATCGAAAGAGTTTTGGTGCAGGAAATCCTCCCGCAGGGATCGGGCGGCTTCCAATTTCAAACGGTCGCTTGTCGACAAGGAATCCTGGCCGACCAGCCGGACAATTTCCTCCAGTTCGGACTCTTCCTGCAGCAGAATCATGGCCTGTGAGCGCAGATAACTCCACTCCGAGGAAACTTCGCGGTTCATCCATTCGTCAACCTGATCCGAATACAGCGAATAGCTGTTGAGCCAATTGATCGCCGGGAAATGGCGTCTGTAGGCCAAGGCCGAGTCCAGTCCCCAGAACACCTTAACTATACGCAGGGTGGACTGGACGACCGGATCGGACAGGTCGCCGCCCGGCGGTGAAACAGCTCCGATCGCGGTGAGCACACCGATGCGTCCTTCCTGTCCCAGACAACGAACCATGCCGGCGCGTTCATAGAAATTGGCCATCCTGGAACCCAGATAGGCCGGATATCCTTCTTCACCGGGCATTTCCTCAAGTCGGCCGGACATTTCCCGCAAAGCTTCCGCCCAGCGCGAAGTCGAGTCGGCCATGATCGAGACCGAGTAGCCCATGTCACGGAAATATTCCGCAATGGTGATCCCAGTGTAGATCGATGCCTCACGGGCGGCAACCGGCATATCCGATGTGTTGGCAATCAGGATGGTTCGTTTCATCAGGGATTCACCGGATTTGGGGTCAACCAGTTCAGGGAACTCAAGCAGAACATCCGTCATCTCATTGCCCCGCTCGCCGCAACCGATATAGACGACAATATCAGCCTCCGCCCATTTGGCCAGCTGGTGTTGAATAACCGTTTTACCGCTGCCGAAAGGACCCGGAACCGCTGCGGTGCCGCCCTTGGCAACGGGAAAAAAGGTATCGATGATCCGTTGGCCGGTGACCATCGGTTCCTCCGGCGCCAGTTTTTCCTGAAAAGGACGCTCGCGGCGAACCGGCCATTTTTGCAACATGCTGAGATCGTGAATCTGACCGTCGTCTGTACGCAGGCGACATATTGTTTCGGTCACGGTATAGGAACCGGAAGCGATGGACTCAATTTCCCCGGAAATCCCGGGCGGCACCATAATTTTGTGCAAAACCAACGAGGTTTCACGGACAGTGCCGAGGATATCGCCGCCCTCAACCCGTTGACCGGGAGCCGGCAGAGCTTCAAAATCCCACTTTTTTTCTCGATCGATGGCTTCCACCGTCACGCCGCGGGCAATATTGTTACCGGCCAGAGTCACCAGCCGGTCCAGCGGACGCTGAATGCCGTCAAAAATACCACCGATCAGTCCGGGGGCAAGCTCGACGGACAACGGCGCGTTTTCAGATTCAACGACCTCGCCCGGTCCGAGACCGGCGGTCTCTTCATAAACCTGAATCGAGGCGCGATCGCCGTGCATTTCAATGATTTCGCCGATCAGTCGTTCATCGGAAACCCGAACAACATCAAACATGTTGGCATCGCGCATGCCTTCGGCAACGACCAGCGGTCCGGATACCTTGACGATTCTGCCTTGACTGTTCTTCTTCATCTTCTCACTCCTCAAACTAGGACTGTTCATCTTGGGAAAGCAGATCCATGCCGACCGCCCGGCGAACCGACTCCCGAACCTGGCGCATACCAAGGCCGGTGGATCCGGAAATGGACGGAATGGGGATGATTGCCGGCAATTTTTGACTTCGCATGCTGAGCAAGTAATCCCCATTGGCTTGGGCAAAATTTTCCGTAATAAAGATAACCGCAAAATTTTCCGTTACCAGTTTTTTCAGGTGACGGCCGGCTTCCTCAGCATTTCCGGCCTCAAGGACGGTCATGCCCAGCGCTCTGAAACCGATTACGCTGTCGCGGTCACCGATCACGCCTACATTATTCATGACCGATCACCTCCATGTCAAATAACGATCTCTGGCCATTTCCCGGGCCTGGGAAACCGGGATCCCGTTGAGCAGGCAGGTCAGAACGATGCGAATATTTTTTATCTCCATCTCCCTGCCGATCAGGTAGGCAAGGGGAATGTCCGGGCCGCTCAGAATCCAGCGTGCCGTGCGAATCCAGTCGATCACCAGATTGTCGGCAATCTGACTGAATCGCGTCGCCGTACCCGGTTCGCCGTAATTTTCAGCCAGAGCCGCCAGTTCCGCATAAGGCGTGTTGTCATACAGGGCCTTGATTTCACCGGCATCACCGGCATAGCAGTCCAGGATCTGTTGATTCGCAATGGTTCCGGTCGGCAAAAGAGCTTTCTCCAAATACTCTTTACCGCTACGCAAAAATCGAGTTCGAAGCAGCATGCCAAGGTTGGCCAAATCGGCCTTGCGAGACAGATACCCCGAAAGAAAGGGACAGTCCAGATGCCGGATCAACAGTTCGGCCTGTCGAGCGGCGTCCTGATCAAGGGTCAGATCGATCATCGACAAATCATAAGTCGACAAATAACGCCGCGAGGCCTTCAGCGCTGCTTGGTACAACCACGCCGGAATCAGGTCTTGCTGCCGGTCACGAACGGCTGCAAACAGGATCTGGGGATCAACCAGCGACGGCTTGAGGACCAATGGCGCACAGGATTGGAAACTGCAAGAACTGCTGGATTCGGGCAACACATCACAGACGGCTTCCTCTGCCGAGGCGGCCTTTGACCAGGTAAACAACAGGCTCTTTAGCACGACCTTCAGGTTGTGGAAGTCATGAAAAATCTTGAGGGCATCAACCAATTCGCCATCGGCAACCAGGCTTTCGATCAACTTATAGGTTGCCGCGGTCTCGGCAGCCAAACCGGCCTCCGGATCCGGCGCCGCCGGATAGCCGCTATCGGCCAGAATGCGCATGATGTCCTCCGTGGAACGGGCTTCATACAAACGATTGAGACGGCCGGAATCCAACAATTGCAACTCCATTGCCCGTATACGGCCGGAAGCGTAGTTATACTGATGTGCTTTTAATGGCTTTTTGCCACGCATATTACAATCTCCAGTTCATTTTCGGCCAGACAAAAAGATGGATCATCATCCTGCATTATCATCCGGGAAAAGGACATCGGCCGCCATACGGACAAGTTCCGGCCGCCGGCCGGCGACGATGATAGCCAAGGTCAGATTGTCCTCAACCTGTCCTTGACGGAGAATCAGACCGCCATTGAAACGACCGGTTTCGTCCGACAGCCGCAGGCCGTCCCTTCCTTCCAGCAGTTGGTCGGCCAGGTGCCGGTCCGCGGCTGACAGGATAATTTCACCATCTTTGATTGATGAAGACGCAATAAGATCGCGATAATAGGCAATCCGCTGCCTCTCCGGCAAAGCCCGGATTCGCTCGACTGCTCCGCTGATCGCCTGTTCAATCATTTGCCGGCGTGCCTGAAGCAGCTTCTTGCGGCTCTCCATTAATGCCGTGCTGCGTGCGCGCGCCAGCAAAGCTTCGGCTTGTTTTTCCGCTTTCACTTCAGCCTCGGTGACGATCTTGATTTTTTCCTGTTCCGCCACCGAAAGGATCTCGCCCACTTGTTTTTCGGCCTGCTCATCAATCTGGGCAGCGGCCTGGCGGGCTTCATCCAAAATCCGTTCCCGGATAGCTTGTAATCCGTTCAAGACAGGTTCTCCTTTCCTGACACAGGTGACTTGGCTTACGCAATCAGATATTCATGACGGCAAGCACCGAAGCCAGCAGCGCGAAGATCGCATAGGTCTCAACCATAGCCGCCAGAACCAAGGCTTTGGACTGTTCTTCCGGGCGCTTGGCAACCAGCGCGACACCGGAAGCCGATACGCGACCTTGATAAATGGCCGAAAAAAGGCCCACAATAGCGATGGGTAATGAGGCCATCAGGTAAGAAAGACCCTTTTGCCATGTCAGACCGGACGGATCGCCAAACAGGATGCCGGAATTGAACAGGATCATAAACCAGGTCAAAAGCCCGTAAATACCCTGGGTTCCGGGCAAGGCCTGCAAGATCAGAAGTTTTCCAAATTTAGTCGGGTCCTCGGTCAGAACACCGGCGGCCACTTCACCGACGATCCCAACACCTTTGGCCGATCCGATACCGGCAAGAAGCGCGGCGAACGACGCGGCAAGAATGGTTAGAATCGGGCCTAATGATTCAATCATGTTTCAATCCTCCTGGTTTTTAGTCTGCTTGAGACTGCATGGTTTTGTTTTCTTTTTCTTCCTCGGCAGCATCCGTTCCGATTTCGACAAAACGGGTCTTCCAATCAAGAGGACGCCAGATTCTTCCGGATCCCTCATAGAATTTGCCGAAGAATTCAACATATTGCAATCGGCTGGTGTGCACGTAGGCAGACAAAGCCGAGAGCGACAGATTAAGGGTATGGCCGATCAGGGCGACCGGAATAAAAAGCAAAATGCCACCGAACGTCGGGCCGCCGATAAATCCCAATAAATTGAAAACCATGGCAATGACACTGGTCGCCATAACCAGAGCCAGTACACGGGTATAGGAAAGAATATCACCAAGGTATCCGGCAAGATTGTTGTAAATCGACATCAAGCCGTTCAAGATGCGTAAAACCGGATTTTTGCTCCCTCGGCCGCCGAAAAGCACCATGACCGCCAGTGCGGCAATGGTCAGAATCATGCCAACGGGCCCCTCAACCAGCACCAGCAGTGCCAGACCGATGATGAGTGCATAAATCGGGAAAATATCCAGAATGGCATCGATGGCCCGGTTGGTTTTAAAGAGCATATACGCCTGAACGCCCAGACCGGCAAAAAGATGAATGACTCCCAGCACCACGCTGACCAGCAAAAGCTGTATCGGATCATTCATGGGATTGAACCAGATCGGCGGGATATCGAAAGTCTGACCGGACAATACCGAAATAATATTGCCGAAATAACCGCCGAAAATAAAACCCCAGGCGACCGCACTGACACCGCTCAGCAGAAACATGCGCGATAATCTGCCCAATTCCCCCGAGGGTTTGACCTTGAAAGTCAACCAGGCGCAAAGAGCAACCAGAATCAGACCGTAACCGACGTCGCTGAGCATAATGCCAAAGAAAATGAAGAAAAACGGAGCCATGACCGGCGTCGGATCCACTTCGCGGCAGCAGGGCGGACCAAACATCTCGACAACGACTTCGTAGGGCTTGACCAACTGACGATTGTTGAAAAGAATCGGAAATTCTTCATCGGCCGCCGCCGGTCGGTGGGCGGTTGCTACCAGAAAACGTTGTTCCAG
>JAAYPL010000191.1 GCA_012519875.1 Clostridiaceae bacterium
ATGCGTATCGCCAGCCTTGACAAAAGAAATAGGAGGAGACCATGAAGATAATACGTGGCATTAATCGTTTTTTTACTTGGTTGTGCATGGTGTTGATCGCAGCGCTGATGTTGCTTATGGTGGCTGAAATGTCTGACGGCCGCGTCTTTACGGCGGAAGAAAACTTTATGGTCATGGAGCGCTATCCTACGCGGGAAGAACTGGTGGATAAATTCCGGGCGCAGTTCAATGCCTTTGGAAAACTTCCCAAGTCCAACGGCGAAAAGATCATTGAACTGGCTTTCAGATTTGTATAACAAGGAGTAGGTGAACTGACGGACAGGGAAGCCTATAAAGCCTTGCCAGGTCGGTGAACCGGTCCGGCAAGGCTTTCTTTGATCGGGTCAGCCCCTGTTTGATTGACTACGGCTTTGCAGAAAATGTAACGGCGATTGTGGTTCCTTTTCCGGGAATGCTCCGAAGGGCGATGCTGGCTCCGGAATAGACGGCCGCGTGTTTCACGATGGAAAGTCCTAATCCGGTGCCGCCGGACTGTTTGGAGTGGCTTTTATCCACCCGATAGAAGCGTTCAAACACGCGACTTTGATGCTCAAAGGGGATGCCGATGCCTGTATCGGATACTGTCAGTATACCGCCGGTTCGGGTCTTGGCAACCGACACATCCACTTTGCCGCCGTCAACATTATACTTAATCGCGTTTCCGACAAGGTTGTAAACGATCTCGTGAATAAGCCGGGGAACTCCTTGCAGTAAACATTCCTCCACCGATAGATTGATTTGTACATTGCTTTGGTCGGCGGTGTCACGGAGCTGATCCACGGCCTCGGTCGCCAGAGCGCCGAGGTCAACGGTTTCACGGGGTATGTTCTGGCCTTCGTCGAGCTGCGACAGCCGGATAATATCCTCGATCAGGGAAAGCAACCGGGAGGCTTCTTGATGGATATGACCGACAAAGCGCGGCATATCCTCGGGTTTTACAAGATTGTTTTTAATCAATTCCGCACTTGCGATGATGGAGGTCAAAGGCGTTTTGAGTTCGTGAGAAACATTTGCCGAAAACTCCCTGCGGGTGCGTTCCGCATACTCCTGTTCGGAAATGTCAAAGGCGAGGATGACAAGGCCGATGATCTCGTTGCCGCTTTCGATCCGGCTGATATCGAATTGATAGATTCGGCCGTTGCGCTCAACACGGGTGACAGCATGTCCTTGCGACTTGGCCGCATGAATGGCATTGCTGATTTCGTGGCTTCGATCAACCGACAGGAAGTCCAATCCCACGGCGTTTTGGCTTGTGGAGAAAAGCATGGTTGCCGCAGGATTGATGCTCAAAATCACACCTTTTTCATCCAGCAGCACAAGACTTTCCTTCATGTTTGCGGTGATATGATTAAACTCGTCCGCTTTTTGCCGGAGTTGGGCCAGCTGATTTTCGCTCTGCTCATGGAGCCGGTGAATACGCATCAGGAACGGGGAGAGCTCCTCGTAAGTGTCATTTTCCAGAGGACGCTCTAAGTCCACATGATCGAGAGGAGCAACGATATTCCTGGTCATGCGTTTTGCGATCAGCCATGCCAGCACGGCTACAATGATGGCGGCCAGGACAAACATGGGAATGATTCCGCCGATCAGCGCAATGATAGTGGCATGGCTGACCGCCACGCGAAGCACTGTTCCGTCATTCAGCTTTACGGCATGATAGATGGTCGTTTCCGTCAGTGTGGCGGAGCGCCGGGAGCTGCTGCCCTCACCGTATTTCAGGGCCTTTCGGACTTCCTCGCGGTCAGCGTGGTTTTCCATTTCGCCTGCAACCGCTTCAGTATCATATATTACGGCTCCGTCGGCATTAATCCATGTTATACGTACACGCAAATTGTCTGCGTCCAGACTTTCCAGATAAACAAGACCGCTGTCCTCGACGGCTCTTGCGGTCAGCTTCAGCTCACGGTGAAGCTGGTGCTCTTGAATCCTGACAAAGTATTGATAGAGCGCACCTGTTGCCGCCAGCAGGCTGATAAGGAGTGCCGCAAGAGACGTGACGAGAATAGAACGAAAGATTTTCTTTCTCATTCCACTTTCTCCATTCGATATCCTACACGATGCACCGTTTCAATAAGATGTCCGTATACCCCCAGCTTTTGCCGCAGAGTACGGATGTGCATGTCTACGGTGCGCGTCTCTCCGGCAAAGTCCATTCCCCATACATCGGCAAACAATTGCTCACGGGTAAAGGCCATGCCGGGATACGTCATGAACAAACGCAACAGTTCAAATTCCTTATAAGTAAGCTGGATGCGCTCTCCATCGACCGTTGCGATGCGTTCATCCAAATTGAGAACGATTCCGCTCATTTTCAGCTCGCTGGCTGTTTTCGCGGGCTGATAACGGCGCAGGACGGCTTTTACGCGAGAAACCAGCTCCATTACGCCAAAAGGCTTGACAACATAATCGTCCGCTCCGAGGTCAAGGCTTTGAATCTTGTCGAATTCAGCTCCTTTTGCGGTGGCTATGATGACAGGCAGATCACCAAAGTCAGAGGATGTCCGGATTTTGCGCAGCAGCTCCACACCGTCGATGCCGGGCAGCATCACATCCAAAATCACAAGCTCGGGCCTTTCGTTTTGCAATGCGTTCCAAAATGACGTGCCGTCTGCGAAACCCCTTGCCTCAAAGCCGGTAGACTGGAGAGCATATACTTCTATTTCCCGTATGGCGGTGTCATCTTCAACGCACCAAATCATATTTTTATCTCCTTATGGATTCCGGTTACGGAATAAACGACCCATTCCGCGATGTTGGTGGCATGATCGCCGATCCGCTCGAAATATTTTGCGATCATCAGGAGCGCAAGGGCATATTCACCGTCATCCGGATTGGCGGCGATCATTTTAATCAGATTTTTCTTGACGCAGACAAAGCATTCGTCCACTACATCGTCATATGCAATGACGGCTTGGGCGAGGGAGATGTCACGCTTCACATAAGCATCCACACTGTCTGTTACCATTTTCATGGTTGCCGTTGCCATCTCGTTGATGTGGCTGTGTTCTTCAGCGGTACGTCCGTTGAGGGACATGATGATTTCGGCAATGTCGTCTGCCTGGTCACCGATGCGCTCCATATCGGTAACCATTTTCAGAGCAGCGGAGATCTGCCGCAAATCCCGGGCAACAGGTTGTTGCTGCAACAGCAGCCTGATGCAAAGAGTTTCGATATCGCGCTCCTTTTGATCGATGATACGGTCAAGAGGAGTTACCTGGGCGGCCAGTTCTATATCACCTTCTGACAAGGCAGTGGATGCGAGGGAAATCACTTCCTCACACAGAGCGCCCATTTCAATGATTTCTCTGTTGAGCAGCGCGAGCTGCTCGTCAAATCGGCTTCTCATCATCCGAACCTCCCCGTAATATAACCCTCGGTGCGTTTCTCCTTCGGTTTGGAGAACATCTGTTCCGTATTGCCATATTCAATTAGCTCACCCAACAGGAAAAATGCGGTCTGATCCGAAATACGGACGGCCTGTTGCATATTGTGGGTGACTATAACAATAGTGTACTTCTCCTTCAGAGAAGTAACAAGCTCCTCGATTTTAGAAGTCGAGATCGGATCAAGAGCACTGGTGGGTTCGTCCATTAAAAGCACCTGCGGCTCCACAGCCAGTGCTCTTGCAATACATAAACGCTGCTGTTGCCCGCCGGACAGGCCCAAAGCATTCTTTCTCAGCCGGTCCTTGACCTCATCCCAGATAACAGCGTTTCGCAAAGAGCGTTCAACAATTTCATTCAGCTTCACCCTGGAGGTAATTCCGTGGGTGCGGGGGCCATAGGCAACGTTGTCATAGACGCTCATGGGGAACGGGTTCGGTTTCTGGAATACCATTCCGATCTGCCGGCGCAGTTCGCTGACATCCACGCCGGGAGCGTAAATTTCCTTGCCCTGATAACAGACGCTTCCCGTGATCTTTACGCCGGGGATCAGATCGTTCATGCGGTTAAGGGTTTTAAGAAATGTCGATTTACCGCATCCGGAGGGGCCGATCAAAGCCGTGATTGTTTTTTCCGGGATTTCGACATCGATATTTTTGAGTGCTTGCAAAGTGTCATACCACAGACACAGATCCTTCGCTGTTATTATATTCATACGCTATTCTTCCTCTTGAAGTATTTGCCCACAAGGGCGGCACAAAGATTGACCAAGACGGTCAGCACCATCAAGATAGCGGCAATCGCAAATGCCACATCGAATTCGCCCTGTTCTTTTGCGTAAACATAAAGCGCGACGGTCAGCGTTGCTCCGGCGCTGGTCAATCCATCAAACAGGCCGTTCAGCGCATGGGCAAACCCGGCGGTAAAGAGCAGCGCCGCGGACTCGCCCAGAATACGGCCGATAGCCAAAATGCAGCCGGTTACGATACCGTCTACACAGCCGGGCAGGACAACGGTGCGAATCACACGCCATTTGCCGGCGCCAAGGCCGAACGCGCCTTCACGATAGCTTTGCGGAACGGTTTTCAGGCTTTCCTGGGTTGTACGCATGATCGTAGGAAGGTTCATGATAACCAGCGTTAAGCTGCCGGCCAGAAGGGATGTCTGCATGTTCATAAACTGGCAGAAGAACAGCATGCCGACCAGGCCGTAAATAATGGAGGGGATGCCGGAAAGGGTTTCGGCCGCGTATTCAATCATGCCCACGATCTTTTGATTGCCGGCATACTCGGTCAGATAGATCGCGGCGCCGACACCCAAGGGCAGCACGACCACCAACGTGGCAAGGATGATGTAAACCGTATTCAAAATGTTCGGTAAAATGCCGATGGTTCCGTCGAGATAGCTGGGCTTGGTGGACAGCAGTTCCCATGTGATGTTTGGGATGCCCTTGACCAGAACATAACCCACCAAAAACAGCACCAGCGCTCCGGCAATCGCAACGGAAATCCACATCAGCATGCGCATCGTGCCGATATAAGCCTTTCGCCTGGCGGGAAGTGGATTGTGCTGCATCTTTACGTTCCCTCCTTTTGGCCCTTAAGAAAGAAGTTCAAAGTCGCGTTGATCAGCATGATAAAAAGAAACAGCACCAAAGCGATCGAAAACAATGCTTGTTGCTGCAATCCGCTGGAATAGGCCATTTCGCTTGAAACAGCGGTTGTCAGGAAGCGGACGCTCTGAAACAAAGACGGCATATTGGCGGCGTTGCCGGATACCATCATAACAGCCATGGCCTCGCCGATGGCCCTGCCCACTCCAAGCACAACCGCGGTTGCGATACCGCTTTTCGCGGCAGGAACGGATACTCTGAAGTATGTTTCAACGGGGGTTGCCCCAAGAGCCAGCGAGGCATCTTCGTACTCCTTGGGGACGGCTTCGAGAGCCGTCATGGAAACCTTGATGATGGAGGGCAGGATCATGACCGCCAGTACGATGATGGCGGCCAGCAAGCTTGCGCCGTCCGGTACATTGAAGACTTTACGAATCCCCGGAACCAGCACCATCATCCCTACAAAACCGTAAACCACGGAGGGAATACCTGCCAGCAGGCTAATGGCGCTCTCCATTACGGCCTTAAATTTCGTCGGCGCCTGCTTGGCAAGATACACCGCGGTAAAGAAACCGATGGGTACACCGATCACGATAGCTCCTGCCGTACCGTAGATGCTGGTCAGAATGAAGGGAAGAATGCCATATTTCGGCTCGGCAGCGGTGGATGCCCACTCTTTGCCGAACAGGAAATCAATCAGACCGATCTCTCGGATCGCCGGAATGCCGGACACAATCAGATATACCGTAATCAGCAGAACACATCCGACCGTCACCAGGCCTAAAACGAGAAACACGCCGTGAATGATGTTTTCAACCAACTTCTTTTTGCTTTTTATTGCCATCACCTCACCATACTTTTAAGCGGCAGCATACCTGCCGCCGCTTAAATCAAGACATAACAATAACAGTGTTCTTTTCCGGCCGGCGTGCCTTACTTTGCAGGAACAACACCGGAAGAGGTGATGATCTGGTTTGCGGCGGCGGAAGTAATGTAGTCGAAGAACTTCTGGGCGGTTGCGGAAAGCTTGGTGTCCTTCTTTGTGACCAGCACAAAGGGGCGCTGCACAGCATAGCTGCCGTCCTTGACCGTGGCCTCACTGGGAGCCACACCACCCACGGAGATCGCCTTAACGCTGTCTTTGACGGAAGCGAGAGAAGCATATCCAATGGCATTGGGGTTGCTGGCAACAGTTGTGATCACGTCGCCGGTAGAGGTCAGCTCCTGCCTGTACTGGCAGGCGTCTTTGGTATCGGTGATGGATTCAAAACCGTCACGGGTACCGGATCCGGCTTCACGGCCGATCAGAACGATCGCTTCATCCTTACCGCCGACTTCGTTCCAGTTGGTAATCTTACCGGTATAGATTTCGGCAATTTGCTCCAGCGTAAGATCCGCTACGGAGTTTGCCGGGTTGACAATGATGGCGATGCCGTCATAAGCCAGGACCGTCTCGATCAGGCCATCGGCCTTTTCGGCTTCTTTCAGACTACGACTGGAAAGGCCGATGTCGCAGCGTCCTTCCAGAACAGCTTTGATGCCGGAACCGGAACCGGTTGGGTTGTAAGTAAAGGTTACGTTCTTATTATTCTTTTCGAAGGCTTCTCCCAAAGCACCGATAACCTTTTCCATGGAGGTGGATCCGTCGGTGGAAACCGAACCGCCCTTTTCGGCGCATCCGGCCAGAGCACCAAGCAACAAGGTTGCAATCAGAACAAAGTAAATCAGTTTTTTCATGTTTTTCATGTCAGTACACTCCTTTTTTAATGTATGGTTTCTTTCTCCTATACTCACAAGGATACTGACCGAATGTAAAGTTAGAAAGACATGAGTTGTAAAATCGTTGTCAAATTTCACCGCTGTCGGACTCTTGCCGCTGCCGGACGCATTGATGGGCGTAAGGGCAGCCGATGCACTTCACGCCTCGCTTTTTTAATCTCAGAGTCGCAAGGAGTGCTCCTGTGATCATGAGCACGACTATACCGATAACGATCCACGTTGCCCACATACTTACGCACCGGCCTTCATTTCTGTTTTGGCCTCAATGGTTGCCTTTCTTCCGCCTCGTGCCATCAGTCCGCCGATGACGG
>JAAYPL010000026.1 GCA_012519875.1 Clostridiaceae bacterium
ATGAGGTTTTGCGCCTTATTCGGATCAGGATCATGAATGTCACGTTGGGTCGACTGCAGACCGGACAATGGCGCTACTTGTCCTTTAAAGAAGTGGCTGAAATTAAGCGACTCACCCGTTCATCCAGCGTTACAGCACAGCATGACTCTTAATTTTTCATGTTTTTGTAACATCTTTTCAATGTTTTCTTTAATAATTAGAGGGTATAATGTAATTGTGCCAAGAACATAAGTAAAAGCCCGGATTCATTGAATCCACGCAGTTGAAGACCACAAAACAAACGGGCGTCCCTCGGAGGCGCCCGTTTGTTTTGTTCAGGCTTCGCGCAACCTGAGCGGCGGGCCCTCGGCTCGATAGGCTTGTCCGGCCAGCGCCTCGATATCGGTCAAATCATGGGTAACCAAAACAACCAAACGCCGGGTTGCGGTTTCCCACAGCAAGGGAAAAAGATTTTCTTTCAAATCGGTATCCATGCCGGTGAACGGCTCGTCCAGCAACATCAGCTCGCCGGGACGCGCCAGTGCCCGCGCCAATGCCACCCGGCGTTTCATTCCGCCGCTCAGCTGAGCGGGATAATACCCGGCAAACTCCTCAGGCAGACAAACCCGCTCCAGCCAGTTCAAGGCTTCCCTGCGTTTTGACGATAAAACCGCCGCAACATTATCCGCGGCCGACAACCAAGGCAACAGCCGATCTTCCTGAAAAACCATGCTGATTATTCGCTTTTCAATTCCCTTTATCAGACCGCTGTCCGGCTGTTCCAGTCCTGCCAAGAGACGAAGCAGAGTCGTCTTGCCGCAGCCTGAAGGACCAGACAAGCTGACCAAGCCGTTAGATGGCAATTGCAGTGTCAAGTCGTCAATAACCTTTAACTCACCATAAGCTTTGCTGATTTTTTCTATCCGGATGCTCACGCTGCATCCCCCAGTCGTCCATGTGTTTTAAAATAAGATTCCGCGCGATTGAGCACCCAAAGGAGCAGTTTTTCCAAAATCAGGCTCAGGACAATGATCACCAAAGTGTAGGCCAGCAGATTGGGGGTTTCAAGGTATATTTTTGCATTGTAAAGCTCGCTGCCCAAGGACGGCTGCGGTGTGCTCAGCACTTCGGCCGCGATGCCGGCCTTCCAGCCGAGGCCCAAAGCTGTCGTGACCGCGGCCAGAAAAAAAGGCGAAACCGACGGCAGATAGATCAAACGAAGGACTTGGCTTGACGTTAACCCAAAAATTTGCGCCATCTCCAACAATTGTGGATCGGTCTTGCGGATACCTTCAACCACATTAGCCCAGACAATGGGCACCACCATCAACAGAACAATGAAAATGACCACTCGGGCCTTTGTCATCCATACCAAAGCCAAAATGATAAAGGATGCAATCGGCGTCGCGCGAATCGCAACAATAACCGGCCGGAACAAAAGCCACATCAATCGGATGCGAGCGGTCAGAACCGCAAAAATGACACCGATCGCAACTCCCAGCAGAAAGCCGGCGGTGATGCGTAATATCGAGAGGCCGGCGGTCAGCCAAAAATGCCCTTCGCCGACGAGAACAAGCAGTCGGGATCCCACCTGCAGCGGCGATGCCAAAAGCAGGTCGCTGCCGATCAGGGTGTAGGCCAGCTGCCAGACCAACAGCCAGAAAACAAGGATTGGCAGCCATTGCCAGTATTTGATTCGCTTCCGGCCGGGTTCCATGCACTTGCTCCCGGTCAGCCGAGCCAGTAAAATGTCGGATCAGGCAACTTGCCGCCGATCGATTGCGGATTGGCCTGAAACAAAACCGTAAAAAACGGTTCCATCATCTCTTGCATTGCAGCTCCTTTGATCAGAACAACATAGCAATTAGGAATGGCTTTGGCGGCTAGGCCGGCGTCAGCCATAACAGAGAAACGGGCGACAGCCTCACCGGCTTCCTCCGGTTTTTGATTAACAAAGTCAACGGAAGTCTGATACTCCGAGAGAAAATCTTCCAGCGCCTCCGGGTGTTCGGCAGCAAAAGCCTCACTGACCACAAAGCAACCCATGCTCATTTCTCCTGCACGCCCGGTTGCGGTCATCATTTTAGACCACTCTTCGGTTAAATCAAGCGCAACGCGCATGTCACTGTTTTTACTGAGTACCGTTGTGACAAAAGGCTCAGGTAACATAACCAGATCGGCCTTTCCGGCGGCTGCCAGTGAAGCCAGTTCACTGTGTTGGCTTCTGTACTCCACTGTGGCCGGTTTGCTCAGGCCGCCATTAGCCAACAATTCATTTAATACATATTCCGGTATGGCGCCCTGGCCGGTGGCTTGAATGGTTAAACCGGACAGATCGGCAATAGATTGGATACTGTTGCCTTTTTCCAAAATGTACAGCACACCTAGTGTATTGACCGCCAGCATGCGGACTTTACCTTGTGTGCGCTGGTAGAGTACAGCCGCCAGATTGGTGGGCAGGGCAGCAATGTCTACTTGGTTGCTACTCAGCTGGGCAACGATATCATTCGGTGCGTCGGCCAGCTCGAAAGAATAGTTATGCCGCGTCCTTCCGGCTTCCTGGTCGCTCATTAGGCCAACCAACCCGATTCCGGTTGGGCCGCGCAAGGCAGCAACCCGAATGTCCACCCGAGAAGCAGGTTGCGAAGATGATGGTTTTGTGCAAGCCGCAAGAGCAATGAGCAGCGACAAAAGCATGGCAAAAATTAAAAATCGGTGTCTGCATCGGATCATTATGTGCGCCTTCTTTCTTGGCAATTTCAGACCTTGATATGCCCTTATACGCGTGGTTCAAATCCTTTGTTTGACCAATGCTTCGGTCACGGATTCAGCGCCAGCTTGAGAACATCTAAATTATCCATCATAACCTGCTCATAGGTCAAGGCGCCGGCATCACCTGTGACCACCGGATTCAAGGTGTAAACAGACGCGCCGGTTTCCGCAGCCAGCGTATC
>JAAYPL010000027.1 GCA_012519875.1 Clostridiaceae bacterium
GGGCAATATTGCCCGCCAAGATGGCGCTTAGAAGCATGACCGATCCGCCGGAAAAGTCAAAACGCCCGTTTTTGAACTGAATACCAATGCCCAAGGCGCAGGTGAACGTCAATGCCAGATCCGCCAGAACGGTTTTCCACATCAACCAGGTGCCAAAGAAATACTTTCCGTTTGAATAGGTCAGAATCATCATGGCCAAATACATCAGCACGGGTAAAATGAGGGTTCCGAGCAATCGACGGACGATGTAGCCTGGATTTATTTTTTTCACAACATCACCACCAAAAAAGTGAATTAATTACGGAACGGTGTGCAGGTACGCACCTGCACACCGCTGTCTTTTGGTTTATTGACCAATGCCTTCCACTGTCAATTTGTCTGATGCGAGCATTGCCATGAGATCAGCATAGGTCGCATCGGCATTATATCGCCGGAAATAAACTTTGGCCTGATCCCACGGGAGCTGTAGTTTGCTCATATCAGCTCCGGGCAAGCCGGTTTGATTCATCACCTTATTAATATCTTCGGTGCTTTTAATGGTGAAAGGCGGCGCATCGATAACATCAGCCGCAAAATCGGGGAATTGATTGCCCTGGATAGCGTTATCAAGCAAAATCAAAGCATAAATTAAAGATTCCGGAGCCGACATGGTAATGCCCTGAATGATGCCGTCATCACCAATGTCGGCAACGATGTTGGGGTCGGTATCAAAACCGCCAGTGAGCAGTTTGGTATCGGCGCTGATGGTGCCGGCATCAATGGCATTTTTCATGGCCGGATAGATGAACAGGACGCCTGCGCAGAAACCGACAATTGCATCGAGATCCTGATGTTCCGGTTCCATAAAGTAAGCGTCCGAGATCATTTCAAACATGAGAATTTCGGTTTCACCGACCAGTTCGATTTTTTCTCCCGCCGCCGCACCGGCATTATGTTCGTCAATCAGCTGACGGAATGTGGCATCGGCGATGACCAGCTGTGGATAGGCAAAGGCCGGGAACGTGACCGAAGTGATCTTTTTATAGCCTTTTTCCAGCAGGATATCGAACATGTTACGAGCCGTGCCGACCCCGGAGACGTAGCCATCGGCGATGGCGCCTAAAAAGTGATCCAAATCACGGGCCGCTGCGCTGGCGCCGCCTTCGCTGTACACCGAAGCCATATCGTTAGCAAAACCGACGACAAACAGATCGGGGAATTCCTGCATGATGTTCAGAATGCCGCCGTCTTGGGCGGAGATCAAACCGACAACGTCATGGGTCATGCCGTTTTTGACCGCCTCCAGGTTGCCGCTGGGATCATTAAAAGGATCCCCATAAACGACGGATAATTTGTAACCGAGTTGTTGAGTGGCCATTTCCAGGTAAGCAATGTTAAAATCATATTGTGGTCCCGAAGAAATGTTGGAAAGAAACATTAGAGTGCCACCTTTGGACTCGACGGGATCCGTTGTGGTGTCGGCATCAGAAGAGTTGTTCGGATTGCCGGTTGTGCCGGTGGTCTGACCATCACCGGCACAAGCCACCAGTGACAGCAGCAGAACCGCTGTGAGAATCAGTGCGATAAACTTTTTCATGATTTTCCTCCTTGGCTTTTGTTTTTATGATTCGGTTATTGACCCAAATCACCGTGGCAGTGTTCCCTCCTTCTTGCGACAGGTGATCAGGACAACAATCATAAATATGACAGCTTTGACGATGTAGGTCGCACGTGTCGAAACACCGATCAAAGGCAGACCGACGTTCAAAAGGGAAAAGGTGAAGGATCCGACCACGGCGCATGAAATTCGGGAACGCATTCCTCCGGACAGGGGCATGCCGCCCAGAATCAATGCGACCATGACATTCATCTCCAGACCGGTTCCCGTCGAATCGGAAGCGGCGCCTGTATAACCCATACGAAAAACGGACCCGATGACGATGCAAACGCCGAGAATAAGGTAAGCGATGACTTTGTATTTCAGTAAATTGATTCCGTTCTGAGCCGCAACGACCGGACTGGCGCCGATTGCCCGGGTATATTTTCCAAAGCGGGTGTAATTGAACAGGTATGTGACCGCCAGAACTTCGATAATCAGGACGATCAGCATCAGCCAGGGGCTTTTCAGCAACGAATAATCAAAGGTCTTTAGGGTTATGTTGCGGGTGCCGAGGCTGACATAAATAACGGTGCTGACGCCGCTCAGGACAAACATGATGACCACCGACGGAATGACCGAGTGAATGCGCAGGATTTCACCGCCGCCGCCGTTGATGGCGGCCAGAATTATCGCGATGAGAAGGGATAGAGCGATCCCGGGCAAGAGAGAGCCGGTCAGGTTGGTTGTCAGGACCATTAATGTTGCATAAAGACCCACTTGTTTGCCGATGCTGATATCGATGTTCCCCAAAGAATAAACGAAGACCGCACCGACGGAGATAAGCGCCACCACGATGACATCACTCATCAGCGTTGACAGGCGGCGTGGTTCCAGCAGGCTGTTGCCGAAAAAGGGCGGAACGATCAGGAAAAGCAGGACACAAAAAACCAAACCGCCATATGCGGCCAAAGAGGCTGCGTGGGATTTGATCCAGGACATTGCTCTGCTTGCGATCATGATTCGATCTCCTAAATCATGTAGTGGATGATGTCGGCTTCTTTCAAATCCGGCGAGCGCGTGAACTCCGCTGAAACCCGGAAGTTTTTCATAATGATCAGCCGATCGGCCATGCCGATCAATTCGGTCAATTCTTCGGAAATCATCAGGATGGCTTTGCCTTCGGCTTTCATCCGTTCAATCAGCCTATACATGGACTGCTTGACGCCGATGTCGATTCCCCGGGTCGGACAGTCCATGATCATGACATCGGAACCCTTGGCGGTCCATTTGGCAAAAGAAACCTTTTGCTTGTTGCCTCCTGAAAGGGTATTGACCAACTGGTTGCCGTTATTGCATTTGATTCGATAGGCCTCAATTTCCCGATTGACCAGGCGCTGCTCATGTCGGGGATTGATAAAGGTGTATCGGCTCAGCGCCGGCAGCGAGGGCAGAGCGATATTGGAGGCAATTGACCCTTGCAGAATCAAAGCTTCGGTATCCCGGTTCTTTGAAATGTAACCAATACCGCTGTTGATGGCGTCCAGAGGCGACCGGATCTCCCGGCCGTTGCGCAAAACGCGGCCGCCGGTGAGTTTTTCCAACTTATAGGCCGCCCGGCCGATTTCGTGCATGCCGCATCCGGAAAGCCCTCCCATACCGATAATTTCGCCTTTATGCAGCTTGAGGCTAAAATTTTTGATGGGTCCGAAAGAGATGTTTTCCAATTCCAGGGCGACTTCGGGCCGGTGGCTGATATCAAAATCCTCCCGGTAGTATTTATCGCCGATTTCCCGCCCCACCATCATGTGGCGTATTCGATTGACCGCACCCGGGGCTTTGATTTCATCCCGGGTCATGCTGCCGGTGATCTCGCCATCGCGAAGAACGGTGAGGGAAGTGCAATGAGCGATGATTTCGTCCAGGTCATGCGAAATAAAAACGACGGTCTTGTTCTCGGCTTCGGCCAGACGATGGATCAGGCGGTAGAGGATGGCCCGTCCGTCGTGGGACAGTGCGGATGTGGTTTCATCAACAATAAGGATTTCGGTTTTTTCATTGACGCAACGCACGATTTCAATTAATTTTCGATCTTCAAAATTATAACGGTCGATGGGCATTCGGCCGCGAATCCAATTAATACCGAATTTTTCCAGCAATCGGTCGGCAGCGCGGTACATTTTTTTCATATTCATGACGCCCAGCTTGGAGAACTCTTTTTCCCGTCCGGCAAAAACATTTTGAGCGACCGAGGTTCCCGGGATGGAATTGGCCTCCTGCAGGATCATGGAAATGCCTGACATCTGCGCATCAATCATGCTTTTAGGCGACCAGAGGGAACCCTGAAAACGCATTTCACCGCTTGTCGGCAAGAGCATGCCGGCGGCAATGGACATGATGGTTGATTTTCCCGAGCCGTTTTCGCCGATCAGACCGTGAATTTCACCTCGTCTTAAACTTAAGCCGACAGATTTTAACGCGGTGGTCGGCCCAAACTCCTTGCGGAGATTGATTGTTTGAAAAACCGGGTTCTCATTCATGATTTCACCTTCAATGAGTTCGTCTTCTCCCTATCTTACTGAAGTAAACGCCGAGCTACAAGAGCGTTAGTTTCGTAAAAACTGGCTATTTATTAAGATTTAAACGGGAATTTTTCCAAATTTAGAAAACGAAACTTAATATTTGTTCATTTTGTTGATATTTGGAAAGGTGGAGGCTTATAATTGGCATATATTATTCAGAACATGGAGGGCGGCAATCGTGTTGGAACAAAGACATGAGATCGTGGGGTTTTCATCAGAGGTGCCGGTCAAGTTTTTCATTCACAAGCTGGGCGA
>JAAYPL010000028.1 GCA_012519875.1 Clostridiaceae bacterium
GGAAATCAAACGCATAGAGATGTGGCTGAATACTTATCCTCGAAAGATTTTGGATTACAGAACACCGTTAGAAGTATACAGGTTGGTTTCTTAACATTGGGCGACACTTAATGTTGCATTCCGCGGAAAGCCAGGATGGGCCTGCTAAACCTTGACGCTTCGGCTCGGCATGGACTAAAATAGGTACGAATTTGACCATCATCAAACGCCGGATGAAGCAAAAACGGAGGAAACAATATTATGATCAGCGCAGGCGAATTTCGCAACGGTGTCACCTTTGAGATGGACGGACAGGTCTTTCAGGTCGTCGAGTTCCAGCATGTCAAACCCGGAAAAGGAGCGGCGTTTGTCCGGACCAAATATCGAAATGTCAAGACCGGTTCGGTTGTCGAACGTTCTTTCAATCCAAGCGAGAAGTATGAAAGAGCCCAGCTTGACCGGGCTGATATGACCTATCTGTACACTGACGGTGATCTTTATCACTTTATGAATGTTGAAACCTATGAGCAGATCCCGTTTAGTGCCGAGGCTCTGGGTGAATCCCTTAAATTTCTCAAAGAGGAAATGGTTTGCAAGGTCCTGTCTTACAAGGGCGAGGTTTTTGGAATTGAGCTGCCGATCTTCGTTGAGCTGGAAGTGACCGAATGTGAACCCGGCGTAAGAGGGGATACTGCTCAAAATGCCACAAAAAACGCCACCCTGGAAACCGGTGCGGTCATCAAGGTTCCGTTGTTTGTTAATCAAGGAGACCGCGTCCGTGTCGACACCCGAACAGGCGAGTACATGGAGCGCGCCTGATTATTGCCATGGCTGATTATCCGCAAGCCTCAATTAAGGGCGAACGAACCATGTCTCGTGGGTTCGTCGCTCAGTATGCCGCCGAAGCCGCGCTGCAGACGCCGGGTGTCGCCGGTCTGGATACCAGCAACATTGTTCTTCTGAAAGAATCGATCGGTGCCTTGCATGAAGGTAAAGGCGTCAAGGTGGACTTTCACGAAGGCAACGAGGAGATGGTCGCCATCACTGTTTATCCGATTATTTATTTTGGCAATATCATCCCGGAGGTGGCGTGGAGTCTGCAGGAACAGGTTAAGTCGGACGTTGAAAAATATACCGGCCTGGTGGTTGAGGCCGTCCACGTCCACGTCAAAGGAGTTGTGACCAGGGAAGGAGACAAAAAATGAACCAGCTTGTTCGCTTTACACTTATTGTTCTGGCATTTATTTTAGCTGTCTTTTCTCTCGTCCTGATGATGATGATGTTCTTCGATTCCGTTTATGCGGGAATGTTGGATTTCCTGATCACCCTGCCGGGCCGGGCATCATCGAGGATCATCGTCATTTTCCTGGCCTTGTTTGTGCTTGTTGTCAGCGTGGTAACCATGGTTTATGGGATCATGAGCGGCCGGTTGCGCCGTACCCGGATTCGAAGCACTGAGATCGGCAACATTGATATTGGTGTGGATGCTATCGAAAGCATTGCGTTAAATGCCGCCAAATCGGCGCAATGCGGTATAAAAACCGCCAAAGCGCGCGTGGCGCCTTTCAAGGGGGATAAAATTTCCATTCAGATCAGCGCGGTGCTGTATTCGGATGTTGAGGTGCCGGCCATGATGGCCAAAGTCCAGGATCGGATCAAGAAGGATGTGGAACGGTATACCGGTATTCAGGTGGCGCAGGTCGTCGTCAGGGTCAGCCGGGTAGAACCGGTAGCCGCCCGCATTGAACGGTAAATAATATGAGAAAGATCTGGCAGCAACTTGCCGA
This sequence comes from Clostridiaceae bacterium, assembly GCA_012519875.1. Classification (GTDB taxonomy): domain Bacteria; phylum Bacillota; class Clostridia; order Saccharofermentanales; family UBA5734; genus UBA8949. The sequence continues at coordinate 1,767 of JAAYPL010000028.1, forward strand.
AAACCTGAAAAATAAAAGCCCCGGTTCCATCGGCGCTTTGGTCGGCTTCGTGCTGGCGTTGTCTTTGGTTATTTTTGGCATTCTCAAGACGCTGTTCTTGATTGGAATGACCGTGCTTGGTTATTTTTTAGGGGTTCGTTATTTCCGCAATCGACAAGCTTTTTTGGACCTGCTGGATAAAATTTTACCACCCGGCATGTTCCGGTAAGGGGGAAAATATGAGTCGTCGCGTGGCTCGCGAAAAAGCCTTTATGCTGCTATATCAGCTGGAATTACAAAAAGGAGATGAAGAAGACCAGATCACGACGTTTCTTGTGGACAGGGACGTCAAAGCCCAGGATCAGTCGTACATGATGGCGCTGGTACGGGGGGTTCGTGAGCGTCAGATTGATCTGGATGCGCAATTTGAGCCTTTGCTGAAACGCTGGAGCAAAGAGCGACTGCCCAAAATTGATCTGATTATTTTAAGACTGGCGATCTTTGAGATGCTTTACGGAGACGATGTTCCGGCCAGTGTAGCCATATCCGAAGCGGTCTTGCTGAGTAAAAAATTTAGCAGCGAAGAATCAAGATCCTATATCAATGCCATACTAGGGCGCATTAGCGGAGGGACTACATGAGCCAACCCATTTCTGTTGCTCAATTAAATCGTTATGTTGCCACTCTTCTGGAGCAAGACGGTAATCTCAATCCGGTACTGGTTCGGGGCGAGATTTCGGGTTTTAAGGCATACTCATCCGGTCATTTGTACTTTACGCTAAAAGATGATGAAGCCGCAGTCGGTTGTGTTATGTTCAAGGGCCATGCTGTCCGCCTGCGCTTTCGTCCAACCGATGGTCTGAAAGTCGTTGTAACCGCGAAAGCGTCGATTTACGACCGGGATGGCCGTTTTCAGCTCTATGTTCAGAGCATGACGGCTGACGGCGTTGGGGATCTATACCTGGCCTTTGAGCAGCTGAAAAGCAAACTGGAGGCCGAAGGCCTGTTTGATCCGGATCACAAAAAACAACCGCCATTACTGCCCCGATTAATCGGTGTGGTCACATCGCCCTCGGGTGCGGTCATTCGCGATATTTTGCAAGTCCTGACCCGACGCTTCCCGAATTTTCGTTTGCAGTTGATACCGGTCGCGGTTCAGGGAGAGGGGGCGGCGGCGGCCATTGCTGCCGCGATCGATCGCTTCAACGCATTGGGTCAGGCCGACGTTCTGATTGTCGGCCGCGGCGGTGGCTCGATGGAAGATCTCTGGGCTTTCAATGAAGAGGTTGTTGCCCGGGCGGTCTATCGTTCGAAGATTCCTGTTATTTCCGCGGTTGGTCATGAGACCGATTTTACAATTTGCGATTTTGTGGCCGATGTTCGTGCATCAACGCCATCGGTAGCCGCGGAATTGGCTGTTCCGGTCAAGAGCGAACAGGAAAATTTAATCCTGCAAGCCCAAATCCGCCTCAGGCAAGCCTTGAGCCGCCGGCTGGAACGACAGCGGCTGCGGCTTGATCACCTTTTGGCCAGCCGGATCCTGCGCCGTCCTTTGGAAATAACAGATCGACGTCGCCTGGACGTCGACCGTCTGGTTCAACGGTTGGTAACCGTGATGCAGACTCAAGTTCGCCAGGCGGAACGGCGGTTTTCCATTCTCTCAGGTAAACTGGATGCCTTAAGTCCCCTCAAGGTTCTTGCACGGGGATACGGCGTCGTGACAAGGACAGCAGACAACAGCGTGCTTTTATCGACTGCGTTGGTCAAACCGGGTGAAAACATCGAGGTCTGGCTGCGTGACGGAATAATCAATTGTGATGTCCGCCAAGTGCGGGACTGGAGGCAGTAAAATGAGTATAGATGATCCGACCGATAATCTTGATGACAATTTAGCGGAACTGCGTAATCTTAATTACGAAGAGGCGCTGAAAGAACTTGAACAGACTGTTAACAGTTTGGAATCCGGTGATATCAGCCTGGAGGCGTCCATGGCTCTTTTTCGTCGGGGAATGGCCCTGACCGAAATTTGTGCCGGGAAACTTCGGGAAATTGAGCGCCAAATCACGGAGCTCATTGAAAAATCCGACGGCAGCATTGATGAAAAGCCTTTTGGCGAGGATGCCTGATGAATTCGTTCAACGAACAATTCACCGCACTGCAAACGCGCGTGGAGCAATGGTTGCCGCAGTACTTTCCGTCAATTCCTGATGATGAAGGCGGCCTTGTGGTTGAGGCGGCCCGTTATAGTCTTTTAGGTGGTGGGAAGCGAGTTCGTCCGGTATTGCTTTTAGCTACGTCGGCAATGCTGCAATTGCCTGAAACGGAAGCCATGCCTTTTGCCTGTGCACTGGAGATGATTCATACTTATTCCTTGATTCATGATGATCTGCCCAGCATGGATGATGATGATTTGAGGCGAGGACGACCGACCTGCCACGTTGAATTTGGCGAAGCCGTTGCCATCCTGGCAGGAGACGCGTTGCTTAACAGGGCCTATGAAGTGATGTTGTCGGCGATTCGTCCCGACCGACCGGGTACAATTCAAGCGGCCCGCTACATTGCCGAAGCCGCCGGCAGCAGAGGCATGATCGGCGGGCAAATCCTTGATTTGTCGGCGGCAGGCCATGTCTTGACCTTAGATCAATTACGTGTTTTACATGGCAAAAAGACCGCAGCTTTGTTGAAAGCCGCAGTCATTGCCGCCGTCCTGTTAACCCAACAGACCTCGTCGATTCATGATGCGCTGCAGCGTTACGCTGATGGCATCGGCTTGGCATTCCAGATCCAAGATGACATTCTGGATACAACAGCCGATCGTCTTACCTTGGGCAAAAGCGCCGGCAAGGATCATCGTGACGGCAAACCGACCTATGTCAGTCTGCTCGGCCTTTCCGAAGCGCGCCGCCAGCTTGCATTGACCGTCGAGGAAGCCAAAGATGCTCTTCGGCCTTTGCTTGAGGCTGGATTGACGATTGATTTTTTGCATGATCTGGCCGATTACTTCCAGATCCGTACCAGTTGATATGAAGGCTTTCGATCAAAAATCAGAGCAAACGCTGCTGGAAAACCTGCAGCTTCCCGATCAGTTAAAATCACTTTCAAAAGCTGAGCTTATGCAGGTCGCCGGTGAAATCCGGGATCTGATCATCCGCACTGTGGCTCGCAACGGCGGGCATCTGGCCTCCAACTTAGGTGTGGTTGAATTGACCATGGCTTTGTTGCTGGAATTTGAGCCGGAAAACGATCGTATTATTTTTGATGTGGGGCACCAAAGTTATACGTGGAAGATTTTGACCGGCCGACTGGATCGTTTTTGCACACTGCGGCAAAAAGAAGGGCTGTCCGGATTTCCGAAATGCTGTGAAAGTCCCTTTGATTGTTTTAATACCGGCCACAGCAGCACTTCGATCTCGGCTGCTCTTGGACTGAGTCGAGCCATGAGGAGATTGGGGAAAGCCGGACGAGCCGTCGCCGTGATCGGTGACGGTGCGCTGACGGGAGGCATGTCCTTTGAGGCATTGAACGACGCCGGACAGGCTGGTGAAAATCTGCTGGTTATTCTCAATGACAATCAGATGTCAATTGGTCGCAACGTCGGCGGTTTGTCACGTCATTTGGAAAAGTTACGTATCTCTCCCAACTATATCCGGTTCAAGTCGGGGGTTGATGCTTTGCTGCTGAAAACACCGTTGATCGGCCGGCGGATCTATAATCTTCTGCAAATGTTCAAACGATATGTACGCCAGCTCTTCCAACGTCAAGGGATCTTCTTTGAGCAGCTCGGCTTTCGCTACTACGGTCCTATTGACGGGCATGATCTGGACGGCCTTCGCCGGCACTTACGCTCGATCCGTCTGCTTAAAGGCCCGGTTTTGCTGCATGTATCAACTCAGAAAGGAAAGGGCTATTCTTTTGCCGAGGAATCACCTGATGTCTACCATGGCGTGGCGCCTTTCGTCATTGAAAACGGCGTGGCCAACGGTATGAGCGGCGGCCGTACTTTTTCGGAAACGTTTGGTCGATCCCTATCCGATTTGGCGACAAAAGATCCTAAAATCTGTGCGATTTCTGCAGCGATGACGGCCGGAACCGGCCTTTCGGATTTTGCCAGACGGTTCCCGGATCGATTCTTTGATGTCGGAATTGCGGAACAACATGCGGTCACGATGGCTGCCGGCTTGGCTGCCGGTGGCATGAAGCCTTTCGTTGCGCTGTATTCCACCTTTTTGCAAAGAGCGTATGATCAATTGCTCCATGACATCTGTTTACAGAAGTTGCCGGTGGTCCTGAACATCGACCGTGCCGGACTGGTCGGCGAGGACGGCGAAACACACCAAGGGATTTATGATCTGAGCCTTCTGCTACCCTTGCCGAGTCTTGAGGTTTTCTGCCCGCCGGATTGCCGCAGATTGGACGAAGTGCTGACCTATGCCAGCACAGCCAAGCATCCTGTTGCCGTCCGATATCCGCGGGGCCAAGAATGGCCGGATCCGTTGCCTGAAAAGTTATCTTTACGAACCACGCAGGTCAGGAGCGGAAAAGACATATCAATTGTTGCCTTGGGCACAATGGCCGGCCCCTGTTTGCGTGCTGCCGAGCTGCTTGCCGCCCAAGGTTTCCAAGTCGAAGTTATTGCGGTGGTTTGTGCCAAACCGGTCGATCTTCAACCAATATTGCGGTCGATCGCCATAACCGGCCGAATTCTGGTTGTGGAAGAGGTCGTGGCAACCGGTGGCTTTGGTCAAATGATCCTGCCGGAGCTATTGACTCAAAACCCGATGATCCGCGCCTCGATTCTGGCGATTGATGAAGGCAAGGCTTCACAGGGAAGCCGGCAACAGTTGCTGGAAGCACAAGGGTTGACACCGGAAGGAATTGCCGCACGGGCAAAGGATCTCATGCTATAATATGATTCGTACGTGATCAATGATTCCTGATTAGCGAGTTGGGAGGAACCATGCGCATCGGGCTTTATTCAAATCCTGACAAAGATCCGGGCTATTCTTTGGCGAAACGGGCCGCGGGTTATATTCGGCAGGCGGGTGCGACCGCGGTTGCCGGCCCCGAGTATGACGGGTCCTTGTTGGCTCAGTCGGGACAGGTCGAGTTGGCGGATTATGGCACCTGTGATCTGGCGATCTGTTTGGGGGGAGATGGGACCTTTCTATCCCTTGTTCACTTGGTGGGTCATGAATCCATACCGGTGATAGGGGTCAATCTTGGCAGTGTCGGCTTTTTGCCGGAAATACTTCCCGACCGGCTGCAACCTGCGATTGCACGACTGGTGTCCGGCGATTATCAGCTGGAACAGCGAATGATGCTGGATGTCTCATGCTTTGACCGTAATCAAGTGTTGTTGGGCGAGGGTTTTGCCCTCAATGACGCGGTTGTTTCTCGTGGCGCTTCAGCCAGAATCGTAACCCTTGAATTGACGATCAATCAGGAAACCGTTGATCGAATACCCGGCGATGGCCTGATTATTTCTACTCCCACAGGTTCCACAGCCTACTCTCTTTCCGCCGGCGGTCCGATCATTCATCCGGAGCTGTCCCTGATATTGATTACACCGATTTGCCCGCATACGTTGCATAACCGGAGCTATATTGCCTCCGACCGCAGCCGGATTGTCGTCAAAGTCGGAGATTATCCCTATCAGGCCGTGGTTTCCATTGACGGTCGACGGGATATCTACATTGAAAGCGGTGGAACTGCCGTCATACGGCGATCAACCAAATCTTTGCCAATTATTCGATTGGGAGACGATAATTTCTATGTTGCTTTGCCGCAAAAAATCCAAGCCAGAGGGAGAGCCAGATGAGAATGTCAAAAAGTGAACGACAAGCCAGACTGCTGCAACTGATTCGCGAATCTGATATCAGCACGCAGGAAGAACTGGTCGTCGAATTAAATAAAATCGGCTTGGAAGTTACTCAGGCTACGATCTCCAGAGATATCAAGGAATTGGGTATCATTAAAGTTACCTCCGGTCATGGTCTGCAAAGATATGTTCCCATGGAACGAAGCGGTGAAGTCGCGTCCGGTCGCCTGATGAAGGTATTTTCCGAAGCTGTCATTCAGGTTGATTTGGCTGTTAATCTGGTCATCATTAAAACTTTGCCCGGAATGGCTCAGGCTTGTGCCTCAGCCTTGGACTCAATGCGTCTGCCTGAGGTGGCCGGCAGTATTGCCGGCGATGACACGGTTTTTGTCGCGGCGCGATCCGCCGAGCAGGCAGCTGCCTTGAGTCAGACACTGAGTCGAATTGCTTTGAAGGGTCTAAGTGACAAAAGCTCTCCACGTGACTGATTATGCTTGAACGGATTGAGATTCACGATATTGCCCTTATTGAAACCGCCGTTTTGAGTCCCGGAGCCGGCCTGTTAATTCTGACCGGAGAGACGGGTGCGGGCAAATCCATTTTGATCGATGCCATTGGTGCCTTGACCGGAAGCAAGACCAATCGGGACATGATTCGTTTCGGCCAGGATCGCGCAACAATAGAGGCCGTTTTTACCGATTACGCAAGCGCCTTTCCGCCGGAATTGCTCGATGAGTTGGGCATAAGCCGGGAAGATGATCCCGATACGGAGGAATTGTTGTTGTCCAGGGAGATTCTGGCTTCCGGAAAGACCGTCTGTCGAATTAATGGTCGTGTGGTTCCGCTTGGTCTTTTGCGTGATGTGGCATCCTATCTGATTGATATCCATGGTCAACATGATCAACAGGCTATTTTCAAAACCGAGACCCATCTTCACCTTCTTGATCGATATGGCGCGCAACCTCTGGCTGACGCATTGGCAACCTGGCAGGAAATTTATGCCGATTATCAAACCTGTCGTCGCAAGCTTCAGGCCTTGGGGACGGATCCGGCCGAACGTGCCAGACGAACGGACATTCTGGATTACCAAATCAAAGAGATCGAGGCGGCAGGAATTTATTCAGGGGAAGACGAAAAACTTTTATTGCGCCGCCGGGTTTTGGCCAATACCGAGAAAATTAAGCTTGCTTTGGCAGAGTCGCTGGAAATGTTGAGCGGAGAGGACGAAACCGCCATTTTAAACGAACTGTCACGAACGTCATCTCGTCTGGACGTTGTTACCGCGCATTTGCCGGATTTGGCCGAGACCGCAGCTCTGGTCAGGGAATCATTCTATAATTTGCAAAATGCAACCGATGATATCCGGGCCGCATTGGATGACTTGGAAATCATGCCGGGGGAACTTGAAAAGCTTGATGAACGTATTGACCAGTTGACAATGTTGAAGAGGAAGTATGGTGGTACATTAACCTCTGTTTTACAATTTCAGCAAACCGCTCAGGAAGAACTGGCCGAACTCAAAGACAGTGAAGCTCTGTTCAACGGCTTGGAAAAACAAAAAGTCCGGCTTGGCCGGCAGCTGATCGACCAGGGGTATCTCTTGAGCCGATGCCGGCAAGAAGCCGCTGCCGGATTGGAGGCGCACATTACCCGGGAACTTGGTGATCTGGGGATGAAAGGTGTTCGGTTCACCGTCCGCTTTGCTCCGGTTCAAGATGATCCGGATCTTGCCGGGCGCCATGGTCTGGACCAGGTTGAGTTTTTGATTTCGGCTAATCCGGGCGAACCCATGAAGCCTCTGGCTCGGATCGCTTCCGGTGGTGAAGCGTCGCGCATTATGCTGGCCATTAAATCCATCTTGGCCGAAGCCGACCAAATACCGGTTTTGATCTTTGACGAAATCGATGCCGGCGTCAGCGGTCACACGGCTGAAAAAGTTGCCGAAAAATTGATGCGCCTGTCCCGAACCCGGCAGATCTTCTGCATTACACATCTGGCACAAATCGCCGCCATGGCCGACCGGCATATCCTGATTGAAAAAATAACTCAGAGTGACCAGACCCGAACCCGGCTCCATCTTTTGGATCATGCCGGCCGAAGCCAAGAAATTGCTCGTCTCCTTGCCGGAAGCAGTGGCGAGAAGGAGGCCGAGATTTTGGCAAGCAAGTTGCTTGATCAGGCCGCGGTAAGCAAATCTAATTTGGTCTAAATTGAAAAAGACATGTCATCAGCCGTCGAAAATCGGCAGGCAGTTTGGCGGTTACGGTTATCTCCTTATGGGAAATCGGGTGATGAAAGGTCAGGCTGGCGGCGTGCAGTGCCTGCCGGCCGATTATTTTGTCCGGATCAAATGAAGCCGGCGAAGACAACCCCTGAAGAGGTGGGCGACCGTAGAGACCGTCACCGATCAGGGGGAAGCCGGCGTGTTGACAATGTACGCGGATTTGGTGGGTCCGGCCGGTCAACAATTCGAATTTCAAAAAAGAGATATCGGAATAAGGAAAATAGTGCAGGCGCTTCCAGCGTGTTTGGGCATGAGCTCCTTCGTCATGAACCTCACGCAGGATGATGGTGCCATCAGCCCGCCGAATCGGAGCGTCGATTATTCCGCAATCGTCGGTTTGACCATGAACCAAGCCGACATATATTTTGCGCATGGGGTTTCGGGAGATCACATAGTGCGCGTGTCCGTTCCTGGCGATGAGCACCAACCCTGATGTATCGCGATCCAGACGGTTGACAGGGTGTAAGGGGAAATCTGCCAACAAACCGGTCAATGATCCTTGATCATGGAGGTAGGTGGGATGTGTGACCATGCCGGCAGGCTTATTGACCACCAACAGCCAATTGTCAATATAACAGATATCCAGGGAATGATCGGGATGGAGGGTGGAGCGCATATCCGGGTTTGCCTGATAGGTGGCCACCAGCTGATCACCGGTGTAAACCGGATCGATCATCCGGTGATCACGGCCGTTGCAAGTCAGCCGGCCGTAAAGACGGATTTTTTTTGCCATTGAACGAGACATGCCGGTTCGCCGGATCAAAACATCCACGGCGCGCTGGCCATGGTCCTCATGGTTAACCGACCAGGAAAGGTGCATGATATCGAATCTCCACTCTTTTTATCATGATTATATCCCATTCATCGATAAGTGGCGTGAATTGGCGTGCAAAATGCTGCGATCTTTGATCAGGATGTGTTGATGACGAAAAAAAATAATGTTATTGTATAAAACTAGGGGGTGAATTGACGCATGGCAATAATTGTAAAAACACTGACTCAGGACGAGAAAAAACAGAAGTTGGCCGAGGTTCTGAGTCAGCATGGTGCAGAAGGCCGTCAAGGGCTGATCCAGGTGTTGCAAGAAGCTCAGAACATTTATGGTTATCTGCCGCTTGAAGTACAACGGGAAATTGCCTTCGGTCTGGGAGTTTCGGTTGCTGAAGTTTATGGTGTTGTCTCTTTCTATTCTTTCTTTTCCACTAAACCCAAAGGCGAATATATGATCAGTGTATGCCTGGGAACAGCCTGCTACGTTAAGGGTGCGCAGGCTATACTGGAAAAGGTTGAAACCGAGCTGGGCATTAAGTCCGGCGAGTGCACCGACGACATGAAATTTTCCATCAATCCTTGTCGCTGTATCGGAGCTTGCGGTCTGGCACCGGTCATGATGATCAACGACGACGTCTATGGGCGTTTGACCGCAGATAAGATCCCGGCGATTTTGGCTAAATATAAGGAGGCTTGACATCATGGACTTGTACAGGGCACATGTGCTGGTTTGTAGTGGTACGGGATGCACGGCGTCACAGTCTCCTCAGATCGTCGAGGAGATGGAGCGGGAAATAGCTTCTCTGGGACTCGATCGGGAGGTCAAAGTTGTTAAAACAGGCTGCTTTGGCCTTTGCGCAGAGGGCCCGATCGTCGTTGTTTACCCGGAAGGTGTGATGTACTATCGGGTTCAACCGGCTGATGTCAGCGAAATTGTTTCGGAACATTTGCAAAAGGGTCGTTATGTCCAGCGTCTGATGACAATTCAGACCGATTTGCCCGCAGATCAGGCGAAAAATATTCAGGAGTCACGGTTTTTTGCCAAACAGCTTAGGGTTGCGCTCCGAAACTGCGGTTTGATCAATCCGGAATCCATCGATGAGTATATCGCTCAGGACGGGTACCTGGCTTTGGGCCGAATTCTGTCCGAAAAAATCCCTCCCGCGGATGTGATTGACACCGTTAAAAAATCCGGCTTGCGAGGACGGGGCGGCGGTGGTTTTCCAACCGGATTAAAGTGGGAATTCGCCGCCAACCAGCCCAACGGGCAAAAATATGTCTGCTGTAATGCGGATGAAGGTGATCCCGGCGCTTTTATGGATCGTTCAGTGTTGGAAGGGGATCCGCACAGTATTGTCGAGGCCATGGCCATCGCCGGTTATGCGATCGGAGCCAGCCAAGGCTACGCCTATGTCCGCGCCGAATATCCCATCGCGGTCAGGCGCCTGCAACTGGCGATTGACGCGGCGAGAAATCTGGGTCTGCTTGGCCGGAACATTTTTGACAGCGGTTTTGATTTTGACATTGAGATCCGACTGGGTGCCGACGCTTTTGTTTGTGGTGAAGAGACCGCTCTCATGCGCTCGATCGAGGGCAAGCGCGGCAATCCGACGCCGCGGCCGCCGTTTCCGGCAATCAAAGGGCTGTTTGGTCGACCGACCATCCTTAACAATGTCGAAACCTTTGCCAACATCCCGGTTATTTTTCTCCGGGGCGCCGAGTGGTTCTCCGGTTTGGGTACCGAGCGCAGCAAAGGAACAAAGGTCTTTGCTCTCGGCGGAAAAGTGAACAATGTCGGTTTGATTGAGATTCCGATGGGAACCACCCTGCGTGAAATTATTTATGACATCGGTGGAGGCATCCCCGGAGGCAAGGCTTTTAAAGCTGTCCAGACCGGCGGCCCTTCAGGCGGATGTCTGCCGGCCTCAATGCTCGACGTCCCGATTGATTATGACAACCTTGTGGCAGCCGGCGCCATGATGGGGTCAGGCGGCATGATCGTCATGGATGAGGACACCTGCATGGTCGATATTGCCAAGTTTTTCCTGGAATTCACTGTTGATGAGTCTTGTGGCAAATGCGCTCCCTGTCGCATCGGGACGCGCCGAATGCTGGAAATACTGGAGAGAATAACCGATGGCCGGGGTCAGCCCGAGGATATACCGGAACTAGAACGCCTGGCAACAGCCATCAAGGAAGGATCCTTGTGTGCTCTCGGGCAGACCGCTCCCAATCCGGTTCTTTCCACGCTTAGATATTTCCGAGAGGAATATGATGAGCACGTCACGAAGCATCATTGCAGCTGCCGTGTCTGTAAAAATTTGCTGGACTATGCGATTGTCGCGGAAAGCTGCCGGAAATGCGGGTTGTGCGCCAAACAATGCCCGGTCGGCTGTATCAGCGGTGTTCCGGGCAAGGAACCTTACGTTATCGACAGTTCCCGTTGTATTCGTTGTGGCGCATGCGAGGAAGCCTGCAAGTTCAATGCTGTCGTCAGGCAGTGATATTTTACCGTGAAAAGGAGCGTGTGATTTCGTGAACATGGTAAATCTGACAATCGATGGTATCAAGGTCAACGTACCTTCCAGTTATACGATCCTCGAAGCCGCCCGGCATGCCGGGATTAAAATCCCGACACTCTGCTTTCTAAAAGGTGTCAATGAGGTCGGTGCTTGTCGCATTTGCTTGGTAGAGGTAGTCGGCGGCCGGTCGCTGGTGGCTTCCTGCGTCAATCCGGTGGCTGAAGGTATGGAGGTTATGACAAATTCGCCACGGGTGCGTGCTACGCGCAGGTCAACCTTGGAGCTGATCTTATCTGATCACAACAAAGATTGTTTGGCCTGCATTCGCAACGGGAATTGCGAACTGCAGAATCTTTGCGAGCTTTACGCCATTCGTGAAAACAGGTTTCAAGGGGTCAGGAGCCCGTCGATCATTGACAGCAAATCTGCGTCCATCATCCGTGATTCAAGCAAATGTATCTTGTGCGGCCGCTGTGTAGCCGCCTGTCAAAAACAGGAGATCGGTGTGCTGTCTTTTCTCAATCGTGGATTCAACACGAGCGTAGGGCCGGCGTTTGACATCAGTATGGCCGATGCTCCCTGCATCTACTGCGGCCAGTGTATCATTGCCTGTCCGGTCGGTGCGCTGCACGAGCGGGAAGAAATTGAGTTGGTCTGGGCCGCCATTCACGATCCGGAAAAACATGTGGTGGTTCAGGTTGCTCCGGCTGTTCGGGCTGCGATTGGTGAAGAATTCGGCCTGCCGATCGGAACGCGATCCACCGGAAAAATGTTTGCGGCTTTGCGTCGCCTGGGTTTTGACAAGGTATACGACACGAATTTCGGTGCCGATCTAACCATTATGGAAGAAGGAACAGAATTGTTAAATCGGATCAAAAATGGCGGCAAGCTACCGATGATTACGTCTTGTTCACCGGGCTGGATCCGGTTTGCCGAGTTTTATTATCCGGATTTTCTTGATAATCTCTCGACCTGTAAATCCCCCCATCAGATGGAAGGAGCAATCATAAAAACCTATTATGCTCAGCGCAAGGGGATTGATCCCAAAAACATTTATGTTGTTTCGGTCATGCCCTGCACCTCCAAGAAAACCGAGGCGGCGCGGGAAGAGATGATCAATGAAAAAACCGGCCTCCGGGATGTCGACGCTGTTTTAACGACGCGTGAACTGGCCCGCATGATCAAACAGGCAGGTATTGATTTTGTAAAGCTCCCGGATGAAGGCCCGGATATGGACATGATGGGTGAATATACCGGCGCCGCGGTTATTTTCGGCGCGACCGGCGGAGTTATGGAAGCCGCCCTGCGAACCGTTGCCGATATTCTTGAAGAGGATGATCTGCCTGAGTTTGAATATACTACGGTTCGTGGTGTTGATCAGGGAATCAAAGAGGCCGAGATTGTGGTTGCAGGCCTGAAGATCAGAGTTGCCGTTGCCCATAGTACGGCCGCCGCCCGAAAACTCTTGGATGCGATCAGAGCCGGAACAGTTCCCGAATACCATTTTATTGAAATTATGGGTTGTTCCGGCGGTTGTGTCTGTGGTGGCGGTCAACCGCAAGTTTCAGCGTCGGATCTGATGGACATTGATTTGAGAACATTGCGTGCTCAAGCGCTATACGAGGAAGATTCTCTTATGACAAAACGCAAGTCCCATAAAAACGCCGATGTCGAGGCTTTGTATAAAAATTTCCTGGGTGAGCCTAATGGTCACCTGTCCCATGAATTGTTGCACACCCATTACCGAGCCCGTGAGATCTATCCGGACAGCGTACTGGATGAATAACGGCTGAGATCTTGCCTCTGAACAACAATAACCGCCTGTCCGGAGTGAATTGCCATATCCACACCGGACAGGCGTTGTTATCTTTTTTGTTGACATTGCGTCCCATTTATCGATAGAATAATATAAATGCTTATCCAAAGATCAATTCTGAAATTTAGAAATGAAACTTGATAAATAAATAAGTGGAGGTGATTACCATACCTTGGTTATGGTTATTGGTCGGACTCGTTGCGGGTGTTGTAGCCGCAACCGGCGGTACCGTTTTTTACTATCAGAGAGGATTCAGCAAAAAATCCGAAGCCATTCGTTCCGAGATGGAAAAGGCAGAAGCAGAAGCAGGAAAACTGATTGGTGAAGCGCAGAAGTCCGGCGAAAATAGAAAAAGGGAACTCCTTCTGCAAACAAAGGAGGAGATCCATAAAACAAGACTTGAATTTGAAAAAGATGTCCGAGAAAAGAAGGTTGAACTGCAACGCGAACGTAGTCGTCTGGAACAAAAAGAAGAAGCCCTCGATCGTAAGCTTGAAATTCAGGAGCAAAAAGAAGAGGCGTTGGAAAACCGGGTAAGTGATGTGTTGGCGCTGGAAGAGCGTGCCCGGGAGCTGGAAAAGCAAAAGATTTTTGAACTGGAACGTATTTCCGGTCTGACAGTGGAGGATGCCAAAACGTTGGTTTTGGATCAAGCCAGGCAGGAATACAGTCACGATATGGCCGTCATGCTTCGCCAGATGGAGGAAACCACTCGCGAAGAGGCTGACAATAAAGCCAAGGAGATCATTGTCAGTTCGATCCAACGTTATGCTTCTGACTATGTTTCTGAAGCAACCGTTTCGGTTGTTACGTTGCCCAATGACGAGATGAAAGGGCGGATCATCGGACGGGAAGGCCGAAATATTCGGACGATTGAGACGTTGACGGGTGTTGACTTAATCATTGATGACACGCCGGAAGCGGTTATTCTGTCCAGTTTTGATCCGATTCGACGCGAAATTGCCCGCATTGCGATCGACAAGCTGATCACCGATGGCCGGATTCATCCGGCCAGAATTGAAGAAATGGTCGAAAAAGCCCGTAAAGAGGTTGATGCCACCATCAAACAGGCCGGCGATCGTGCCGTGTTTGAAACCGGCATTATGGGGCTGCATCCTGAGATCGTAAAATTGCTCGGCAAGCTGCGCTATCGTACCAGCTACGGGCAAAACGTTCTGCAACATTCCATTGAAGTTTGTTGGCTGACCGGCATGATGGCGGCTGAATTAGGGTTGGATGTCAACTTGGCCAAGCGCGCCGGCTTATTGCATGATTTGGGCAAAGCCGCCGACTTTGAACTGGAAGGTTCTCACATTACTTTGGGTGGGGAGTTGGCCCGCAAATATAAAGAAAGTCCGGAAGTCATCAATGCAATCATGTCTCATCATGGCGATGTCGAACCGGATTCGCTGATATCTGTTCTGGTTTCTGCTGCCGATGCCATTTCGGCGGCCCGTCCCGGGGCCAGACGAGAAAATCTGGAGACCTATATCAAGCGTATTCAGAAACTTGAAGAGATTGCCAATTCCTTTGAAGGTGTTGAAAAATCGTATGCTATTCAGGCCGGTCGCGAGATTCGTGTTATGGTCAAGCCGGAAGATGTGCGTGATGACGAAATGATCCTCAAAGCCCGCGAAATTTGTAAAAAAATCGAGGAAGAGCTGGACTATCCGGGTCAGATTAAAGTGCACATCATTCGGGAGGCGCGCGTTACTGAATTTGCCAAGTAATTGGTTAATCAACTGTATTTGGAATTAGTGAAGGAAAAGCATGTCAAAAGGACGCCGGAAATGCGGTTATCGAAGCCGCTGAGGCGTCCTTTTTTAAACTTAAACAACCAAAAGCCGGGATGTGTCGGACCTGCATGATCTATGATAAAATAGGACCAGTCAAAGTCTGCTGTTGGAGGGAATCTTTTGCGAATTCTTTTTATCGGTGATGTAGTTGGTTCAGGTGGAAGAAAGATACTGAAAGCCAAGTTGCCGGAGTTAAAAAATAAGTGGCGGACCGATGTCTGCATTGCCAATGCCGAAAATGCTGCTGCCGGCCGGGGTATAACCTCAGCCGTTGCCCGTGAAATATTTTCCTGTGGTGTGGATGTCATAACACTGGGCAATCACACGTGGTCGAAACATGAATTTCTCGATCAGGTGGATGACTGGCCGCACCTCATCCGACCGGCCAATATGCCACGGGCTTGGCCGGGTCGCGGTGCAACCGTTTTTAGCAGTCCCGCCGGAAAATTGATTGTGATTAATTTGCTTGGTCGTGTTTATATGAGTCCGGCTGATGATCCCTTTGTTACTGCCGATCACCTTTTATCCGGTTTGCAGCAGGAACATCAAACCAAAATGTCCATTGTTGATTTTCATGCTGAGGCAACCGCCGAGAAGAGTGCGATGGCCTGGTACTTGGATGGCCGAGCCAGTGCTGTGATTGGTACGCACACCCATGTCCAGACCGCGGATGAAAGGATTTTGGATCAAGGGACGGCGTTTATTTCTGATGTTGGTATGACCGGTCCCTCCGGCGGCGTGATCGGGATGGATCGCGCGGCATCGCTTAGGCGATTGGTTGACCGATTGCCGTCCCAGCACATACTCGCCGGCGGTGCGTGCATCTTATGCGCAGTGATGGTTGAAGTTGATCCTAAGACCGGTCGGGCCAATCAGATTGTCAGGATCAAGGTGAGTGAATGATGTTCCGTTTTTGGGGCAGATTGATGACAACTTGTCTGCTTCTGTTTGCCGTCAGCTGGCTTTTTGCAGCCTGTTCTATCGAGCAAACCACCCCTGTCACAACCGCTGAGCCGCGAATCACAACGGAGACAAACAGCAAACAGGCAATATTGCCGGAACAAAAACCGGATATGGCCAGCGGAGAACTTCGTTTGTGGTGGAGTAAACGTCAAACCCTCAACCCGCTGCTTGACAACAGCCAGTCGGGACAATCGGTCAATTGCTTAATTTTTGACGGCTTGTTTTTCATCGATGAGCATCAGATGATTCAACCGGCGCTGGCAGATGAGGTGCTTTGGACCGGCAGTCAGGAAAATTCTGCAGTCGATATTCGGCTGGCCGCCGGATTTGAATTTCATAACAACCAGCCGGTAACCGCTGCCGATGTCAAGGCCTGTATTGATTTCATCAAAGCAAACAGTGCCCAATCTCCTTATGCGTTGCAATTATCCGGTGTGGTCGCGGCCGAAGTTGTGGATGATCTAACCATTCGCCTGTTTCTGGGACAACCGGATCCGTGGCTGGCTTATGCGCTGACATTTCCTGTGGTTCCGGCCGTCAGTCTGAAAGCAGGTTCCGGTGAGCTTTTTCCGGGAACCGGCATTTTTCAGATGGCAGCCTTTGATGTCAATACCGGTCTTTTGCTGACCCGCCACCGGCCGACAGAGGAAATCAATGCCTTGAAACAGATCCGAGTGATTCCGTATGCCGACCCGGCGGATGCGTTAAGAGCACTGGAAGAGGATCAAATCGACCTGATCGATCTGTCACCGGACCTTTATCGAAAAATGAGTTTGCGTGGCAGCTTGCGATTTGATCATTATCCTGCGGGTGACTTGATTTTTTTGTTCTACAATACCAAGCCAGGCCGTGTTTTGGCGGATGAAAATCGCTTGACTTATGTTAAACGGATATTGACCGCATCAGCCGTTCATCAAACCGGCATATTTCCCACTACGGAGCAGGCTGAAATCCCGCTATCCCGAAGTTCATTTATTTTAGCCGACGGCTACCCTTTGTCAGAGATCGGATCCGTTGACATGATCGAATCGGCCTGGCCCGAGGGAAGTGGGCAACCGGTCATTGTTTTTCCGGCCCATGATCAGCTGCGCAGCCAGGTCGCCGAAGTTGCCGAAGATCTACTGGGTCAGGCCGGAATCAAAGCAACGGTTCGCCCTCTGGCCGAAGCGTCGTTTCGCGCGGCTTTGCTCTCCGGTCAATTTGATATTGCCGTTCTAGAAGCCCGGCTGCCGCATGAACCGGATATGACTTGGCTTTATGCGGCCAATAGGCCCAAAACGTATTCGTTGCTTGACCAAATTACAGGACCGACGATGATGGATTACGATCTCTGGCTCAATCGCATGGAGGCATCCCTTGAGCTTGCCGCTCTGGTGCCCGATCATGATAAGGCCGCTTTATTGTATAATCTTTATGAGACCGATGTCCGGTCGTTCTGGTCCTGCCTGATGATCCGGCAATCTGCCGTGCTCTACGGAGATCGGGTCATCGGACAATGTAAACCGATTAGACAAAACCCTTATAACGGGGTTGAGGAGTTGTGGGTATGGCCTGGTCGATCATCGTGATCATCCTGTTGGCTTCAGCCGATCAGTTGCTGAAAGTCGTTGTACGAAATAATATTTCTCCTGCGGACAGCATTACGGTTATCGACGGATTTTTCTATTTGGTCAACCGGCATAATCCGGGCGCCGCCTGGAGCTTCCTGGCCAATAAAGATTGGGGAATTTATGTTTTGACCGCCATATCGGCAGCGGTTACACTGGTCATGATTGTTATTATTTTTCGTAGTCGTCATGTGAGACTGCAGGCCTGCCTGACCTTGATCAGCGCCGGGAGCGTCGGCAACCTTCTTGATCGGATCCGGTATAAAGGCGTTACGGATTATCTGGATTTTCATTTTGGCAATTATATCTTTCCGACATTCAATTTGGCCGATATACTGATTGTTTGTGGTACGATTTTATTGGCGTTATTGATTTTGACTGATCACGATCTGGTGAAGGGCGGCTGGTCTTGCTGGTTGAAAAAGGAAAAGTCCGGTGATTTTTCCGTGAAGGAGAATACCCATGGTTCTGAAGATAGTCATTGATCAGTCAGACCAACGTCTGGACTCCTATCTTGCCGGTAAACTACCGCAATACTCCCGATCCTATCTGCAAAAATTAATCAGCCGGGACTTGGTTTTGCTGGACGGCAACCCTGTCAAAGCATCTTGGAAGACCACGCTTGGCGAAACCATATCGCTCACGCTTCCGGATCCGGAGCCAATGACCATTAAGGCCGAGAACATCCCGCTGGACATCGTTTTTGAAGACCGGTGGCTTTTGGTTGTCAATAAACCTCAAGGCATGGTGGTGCACCCGGCAGCCGGACATCATTCGGGAACGCTGGTCAATGCTCTGCTTGACCACTGCCAGGATGACCTTTCCGATCTGAACGGCGTCGTTCGTCCGGGCATTGTCCATCGGATTGACAAAGATACTTCAGGCCTGATTCTGGTGGTGAAGAACAATCAGGTGCACGCCGCCCTGGCCGAAAGGCTCAGGCGGCACGAAATCAAACGTACGTATCAAGCAGTGGTTCACGGCAATCCGGGCAGTGATCGAGGTACAATCGATGCGCCAATCGGCAGGGATCCGCGCAACCGGAAGCGCATGGCAATTGTTGCCGATGGCAAGCCGGCCGTTTCGCATTTTACTGTCAAAACACGCTTCGCCGCGGGTGCTTGGCTGGAGGTTCAGCTGGAAACCGGCAGGACCCATCAAATCCGGGTTCATATGCAGTATATCGGTCACCCGATCATCGGTGATCGGCTCTACGCCGGTGGCCGCAAGCACTACCATCTGGAGGGACAGGCCCTCCATGCCGGTTCCCTTGAGTTTGCACATCCCGTCACCGGCGAGCAGATCCGGGCAAGATGTGAGCTGCCGGATCATTTTCGCAAATTGCTGGAGAAATTAAGTTGAAAACTCAATCCGCTCAAAATATCAACAAATTGCCAAAGTCCCGCAGGAGCCGATTGGGTCAAGTGTTGGCTCGGCCCAAAAACCGGCAACGGGTGCTTTTGTTTATCTTGATGCTTTCATTTGGTTGGACTGTCATGTCTCATATCACTTCGGTGGGGGTGTCACAAGATCGGCGGGATCTGGCAGATCGAATCCGTCAGCGGCAAGAGGACCTTCGTCTTTACGAAGAGCAGCATGCGATTTTACTGCGGGAAAACGAACAGCTGCAACAAAAAAAAGAAGAGCTGATTCAGGAGCTGCTGATCAGTGAAGGCCATGAGGAGCTGCTTGCTACTCTGGAGAGGGTACGGGTTCTTGCGGGGTTTACCGAAGTCAGCGGCCCGGGGATTATTCTGACGCTTGATGATAAACCGGGATTTAAAATCGGCGATAACGAAGATTCAATCGTACATGATACCGATCTGAAGCATGCCCTCGACATTTTGCTTGGTGCCGGTGCCGCCGCCTTTTCCATTAATGGCAATCGCCTTGTCAACGCATCGGATCTTAAATGCATCGGCCTGACCATCCGTTGCAATCAGCAAAGGCTCAGTCCGCCTTATGTTATTTTGGCCTTAGGCGACCCAATCCGATTGAGTGAGGCGATCGAGCATGACCAAACCTTTAATTTTCGTCAGATGCCGGGGATCGACCTGATTGTCAGGGCGCAAAAATCCGATCGGATTGTCATCCCTGCCTATGCTGAATCGGATAATATTGAACGATTTATTGACATGTTGGAGGTCGTGAGTCCATGAAACAGAATGTTGTCAAATCCATTGCCTTTGCGGCAATCTGCATGATTCTGGGTATTCTGATCGCACTCCAGATGAAGAATGTCAATAATGACAATCTGACCGAGAATAATCTGGCGGCACTGCAGAATCGCTTAATTGATGTGGCAAAAAAGAATGAGGAACTGACCGAACGGAACAACTCCCTTTATGAGTTGGTTCAGTTGCTGGAAGATGATATGGCAACCGGCAACGATCAGGTTCAGGCCATTATTGCCGAAAAAGAGAGGGCGGCAATTTTCGCCGGCCTTCGCGAAGTGCGTAATTACGGCATCGAGATTCAGATCAGCTGTAACCCTGACATGAAGGTCAGTGCCACCATCTTGCGTTCTTTCATCAACGAGCTGCGTGGAATCGGTGCTCAGGCGCTGGCTGTTAATGATGAACGGATCGTGGCGATGTCAGAGATTCGTGACAGCGGTGACAATATCGTCATCAATGGCAATGCCATGATTGCCAGAAGCCGTTTTACAATCAAAGCCATTACCAATCCTGAAAATGAACGCTATATTGTCGACTACTTAATGGACATGCGGGATACTATTGCCAACAGTATCCAATATGAGAGCTATCAGTACGATATTCAGATCAATGTCATGCCGGAGATGACAATTCCTGCGCTGAGCGAGCAAAGCACGGCATTTAAAATTGATCTGCTTATGCAAAATTAAATGAATGAGGTACGCTGAATGAAGCGAATGATCCTGATTGAAAATGCCCAGGCCGCCCAGACTGTTTTCGGCAGCTGTAACGGTCATCTGCAAATTATTGAGCAGCTTCTTGATGTTTTCATTGAGATGACCGATCAGGGTATTGTGCTTGATGGTGACGAGGAGAACCTTACTAAAGCCGTTACGGTTTGTGAACGCTTGCTCGAAATTCACCGGCAAGGCAATCCGGTCAATCTACAACTGGTGACTTACCTTTGTGATACGGCCCGTGAGGGCAACCTGGAGCAGGTTATCGGGTATACGCCGGACTGCGTCTGTGTTACGGCCAAAGGACGCCCGATCCGGAGCAAAACATTGGGGCAACAAACGTATGTCAAAGCCATCCGTGATCATGAAATTACCTTCGCGATCGGGCCGGCAGGTACCGGAAAAACTTTTCTGGCGGTTGCCATGGCGGTGAATGCTTTTCGCGCTCGTGAAGTCAGTCGGATTATTCTGACCCGCCCGGCTGTGGAAGCCGGCGAAAAACTTGGATTTTTGCCCGGTGACCTGCAGACCAAAGTGGATCCTTATATGCGGCCGTTGTATGATGCGTTACATGACTTAATGGGTATTGACAATTATCTGAAGAATATAGAGCGAGGATTGATCGAAGTATCTCCGTTGGCTTATATGCGCGGCCGAACGCTGGACGAGGCTTTTATCATTTTAGATGAAGCGCAAAACACAACACCGGAACAGATGAAGATGTTTTTGACCAGACTGGGCTATAATTCACGGGCTGTGGTCACCGGCGATGTTACTCAGATCGATTTGCCGCCAGACAAACGCTCCGGCTTGAACGAAGCCAGAAAGATTCTGCGTGGTGTCGAAGGATTGGCTTTTGTCGCCTTGACGCAGCGCGACGTTGTTCGCAATCCGTTGGTCCAGCGCATCATCAGGGCATATGAGAATGCCGCAAATCCAGGGGGTGCATAATATGCCAAAACCAACCAAAGGGGTAAGCCGACTTTTGCTGACATTATTATCCTTGATTCTTCTTGTTGGTGTCATGCTGGCGGTTTATAGCGGTTCAATTCCGGAAAAGTACGACCTTGAACCGGGTGATGCAAGTACGATTGATATTTTTGCGCCTCGCAGCATCCGCGACAAGACCGAGACCGATCTGAGAGCCGCGCAGGCAGCAGCTGAAGTCCCTGACGTGATGTTGCGCTCGGAGCAAATTGCCACAAAAGTCAAAGCCGATGCCGCCTTGTTTTTTTCCATCATTCTCGAGGTGCGTGAAAAAAGTCAATCCTCATCACCCGGTCAGGGAATATGGCCTTCCGAGCCGGGGGAATCACCGGAATCACCCGCAACCAAACCGGCTTTGCCGACACTGGCCGAAACAGCTGATTTGGTGGCTTTAAAGATCAATCAGCAGATGGGCTTGGTTGTTAGTCAATCCGATGCGTTGTCTTACGCGAGTTTTGAAGACGACCGCTTCAACAGTATTCAAGGGCATGTGATAACACTGACCAACCTGATCATGGCGGAAACCGTCGATTCTGCCAAGCTGAAAAATGTATTGGCCCAAAAAATAGAAAATTTGGAGATGTCCCTGACATACAACAAGGAAGATTCAGGGATCATCGAGCGCACTTTGGGACTTGTTCTCAAACCCAATGTTGTTTTTGATTCCGTTGCCACCGAAAATGCGCGGCAGGCCGTCTACAATCGTATTCAGAACAATCCCGTCATGATCGAAAGAGGCAGTAGGATTGTTTCGATGGGCGATATTATTACCGATGAAACGTATGCTCTTCTGGCGGATTTGTCATTGATTGACGACGGTGGCTTCGACTTTGGCTATTTTAGCGGCATTGCTTTGCTGTTAGTATTGCTTCTTTCTGTTTCGGTCTTCTACATTCGGCATTATGAGCGGCAGAATATCTATACAATCAGTGATTATTTTGCCTTGGTTTTGTCGGTGATGATTCCGATTCTTGCCTCGGTTTATTTAGCCAGAGAAGCACCCTTGTCACCTCCGGTCTATTTTGCCGCTGTTTTGATTACGGTCTATTATGGCTTACGAACGGCGATCGTCTTGTCTTTTGCCGTTGCTGCCGCCATTTTGCCCATGACAGGGTTTAATCCGATATTTTTGTTGGTCGCCATGGGCGGGTGCTTGGTGGCGGCGCTGTTTACACGAGGGATTATTCGAAAAGATAATTATGCCTTTATCATTATCATGACAGCCGGAGCCAATATTCTTCTGACATTTTCTTTCGGCCTGATTCAGAAAGAATCCTGGACCGACATGTCGATCAATTGCGGAATCGCGGCATTGAGCGGTGCGTTGTCGGTTATTGCGGCGATCGGCGTTATGCCTGTTTTTGAAATGCTTTTCAATACGGTATCGCCGTTCCGCCTGATTGAATTGTCCCAGCCCGGTCATCCGCTCTTGCGGCGCCTGTTTGTCGAGGCGCCCGGCAGCTCGCAGCACAGCATGATGGTTGCCAATTTGGCGGATGCGGCGGCGGTGGCGATTGGGGCTAATGCCTTGCTGGCCAGAGTCGGATCTTATTATCATGACGTGGGAAAGCTGGAAAATCCTTTGATGTTTACCGAAAATCAGGAAGGCGAGAACCCCCATGATTTTATGTCACCGGAGAAAAGCGCGGAAATGATTCTTGATCATCCCGATGCCGGCGTCAGGGTCGGACGCCGCTATCGGCTGCCGGCACAGATCCTGCGGATCATTCACGAGCATCATGGCACAACGTCACAAGCGTATTTCTATCACAAGGCACTCAAGGATGCCGAGCAAGGCTTGCGTGATCAACCCGATCCCAATGATTTTAAATATCGTTGTCCCATTCCGACCAGTCGTGAATCGGCCATCGTTATGCTGGCGGATTCGGTTGAAGCCGCGATGAAATCAACCGGTACCAATCGCCTGGAGGATGCAGAAAAATTGATTCGCAAGATTATCAAGACCAAGAGTGAACAAGATCAGCTGATCGGATCCCGGCTTTCCTATTACGATGTTGAACAGATTATTCAGGCTTTTTTACAGGTTTATTCCGGTCACTTCCATGAAAGAGTGAGGTATCCCGATGATCACCCAGTTCGTGAATCGGCAGAGTAAATATCCTTTGCCGTACTGGCGGCAGCTTTTGGCTGCTGTTTTACCTGTGGCAATCCAATGCACGCCGATCGGAGAGCAGCTGATCCGCACGGGCGTGACAACTTCTGTTTGCGTCACTTTCGCCGGCCCGCGGGTGATGCGCCGGATCAATTTTGATACCCGTCAGATCGATCAATTGACTGATGTTTTGGCCTTTCCCATGCTGGAAATGAGCGATGGCCACTTGCTCAACAAACCGGGCATTGAAGATTTCGATCCGGCCTACCCTGATCAACCAACCCTGTTCTTAGGCGATGTGGTTCTGTCGCTGGACCAAGCGTTTTTTCAAGCGGCGGAGTACGGTCATTCCAGAGAGCGGGAAGTGAGCTTCCTTGGCGTCCATGGTTTGTTGCATTTGTTGGGTTATGATCATGCCGCCGACGAACAGGCTCAAGTGATGGAGCAGAAACAAAATCAAATTCTGGATATGGTGGCAGTCGATAGAAGGAGAATCACATGAGCGAGCAAACCATCCATTCGGGATTTGTCAGTTTGATTGGCCGTCCCAATGTGGGCAAATCGACTTTATTAAACAAGCTGGTCGGAGTGCGCCTGGCGATTACATCACCCAAACCCCAAACCACCCGTCAGGTTGTCCGGGGCATCATCGATGACGAAAACAGCCAGATCATTTTTTTGGATACACCCGGTTTCCATGCCCCGCGCACACGTCTGGGTGAATATATGGTGCAGGCGGCCACAACAGCATTGGCGGACGGCGACATTGCCCTCTTGCTGGTCGATGCGGAAAAGGCGACCGGTGAACGCGCTTTCCCGGGGATTCCATCAATCGAAGCCAATATTTTGCAAAAAGCCGGGAATATGAACAAAAAAGTAATTCTGGTGCTCAATAAAGTCGACCGAGTCGTTAAAGAAGCACTTCTGCCTTTGATGGCGCTTTATGCATCGGCTTTCAATTTTGCCGCAATTGTGCCGATTTCGGCCAAAACCGGCGATGGTCTGGATCGACTGATCTCGGAAATACGACGATTGCTTCCGGAAGGTCCACGATACTATCCTGTTGACAGCCTGACCGACCAAACGGAACGAGATTTGTGTGCCGAGTTGATTCGCGAACAGATTTTGCTTTTGACCAGTGAAGAGATACCCTACGGTGCGGCTGTCGAGATCGAGTCTTTTACAGCCTTGGCAGACGATGAGCCGCAAAGCGACGATGGGGTAACCGAGCGGGAACTGGTTCGGATCAGTGCGGTCATTTATTGTAACAAAGATTCGCATAAGGGCATTCTGATCGGAAATCGCGGCAGCATGTTAAAAAACATCGGAAGCCGGGCACGGGGTCAAATCGAAGCAATGCTTGGCTGCCCGTGCTATTTGGAATTGCACGTCAAAGTGCGTGAGGACTGGCGCAACCGTCGAGGTATTTTACGCAATTTGGGATATGAAACCGGAGATTGAGCCGAGCCATGCCGTACTTAAAAGTCAAAGGTTTTGTCATTCGGGAAGTTCCGGTTGGTTATGCGGATCGGATTATCAATATTTTGACCGCTGATCACGGGTTGATCACTGCGTCGGCACGTGGTGCCCGTCGAACACGCAGCGCTTTATTGATGTCCACTCAGATTTTCTCCTTGAGCAATTTTGAAATTTTTATCAATAAAGGTCATTACAGGGTCAATTCAGCCGAATTGATCGAAGCCTTTTTGTCTTTGCATCAGGATATTGACCGTTTGGTCTGTGCGGCTCATCTGGCCGAGGTTCTGCTCGACTGTACACGCGATGCCATGGCTCAACCTGAACTTTACCACTTATGGGCCTATACCATGCAGGCTCTCCAGACCCGGGATGATCCAATGGCGGTCACGCATATCGCCCAGTTGCGCATGATGGCTGAAATCGGCTTTGCTCCCCGGTCAAACACTTGTGTCATCTGTGGAAACGAACTGCAGGCCAATCCGCTGTTTAGCATTCAATCCTGCGGTACGGTCTGCACAGCTTCGGCCTGCCGGAATCTTGCCATTGATGCGCGAGTCCTGTCCTCCGGTGTTCTGGAGTGCCTTAAACACAGTCTGACAGCCCCCTTCCCCCGGCTTTACAACGTTCGGCTGGGATCGGCTGTCCGTTCGGATTTTTTCTGTTTGTCAACCGCCTATTTGAGCCATCAAATGGAAAAAGCCTATACCCGACTCAATATGCTGACCGATCTGCAAGCGTCCGGTCAGGCCTGATCCCAGAAATCAAACAGGATCTGATGAACCTCATCCGGACTTTGAACCTGCCGGGGTTGCCATTCAATGGGGAAAAGCTGGTGGTATGTCGAAGTGCCGTAACGATCATCGATCAACAGTACAAAGCCC